>CBETCF010000028.1:0-15130 GCA_965534785.1 uncultured Psychrobacter sp. | reverse complement strand
CGGATCGATGGCGTCTGCGCACGTGCGTATTCCTCTAACTCAAACTCAGCAGTATTACTGTGAATCATCCGCCGCAAAGTATCGTCGATCGGCACTACTTCATAAATGGCGGTGCGCCCCTTAAAGCCAGACTGGTTGCATTTATCACAGCCGATAGGCTTAGGTAGCTTGATAGTACTATAGCGCTTTATATCAATCTCGGTAAATAGCTTAGCTTGTTCAGGATCAGCTATTTGCCATTCATGACAATGGGTGCATAACGTGCGTACTAAACGCTGCGCTACTACTCCAATCAAAGATGAGGATAACAAAAACGGTTCAACCCCCATATCTTGCAGGCGCGTTACCGCTCCAATAGCAGTGTTAGTATGCAAAGTCGATAATACTAGGTGACCGGTCAATGAGGCTTGCACCGCAATCTCAGCGGTTTCAAGATCACGAATCTCGCCGACCATGACTACATCTGGATCTTGACGCAGCATGGCTCGCAAGCTCTTAGCAAAAGTCATATCGACCTTATTATTAACCTGTGTCTGGCCGATACCATCGAGCTGAAATTCGATTGGGTCTTCGGCAGTCAGTATATTACGCGTTTGATCATTAAGGTCGGTTAAAGCAGCATAAAGCGTAGTAGTTTTGCCAGAACCGGTGGGCCCGGTGACCAGTATGATACCGTGTGGTCGATGGATTAGCCGCTTAAGCTGGTCGTAGTCGTTATCAGCGAGCCCCAAATAGGTCATATTTAAGCGCCCCGCTTGCTTATCGAGCAGTCGCATCACTACGCGCTCACCAAAGCTCGAAGGCAGAGTCGATACCCGCACATCCACTTCGCGTCCTGCCAGTCTTAAGCTAATACGACCGTCTTGTGGTACGCGCTTTTCAGCGATATCGAGCTTGGCCATGACTTTGATACGCGAGACTAGCAAGGGCGCTAATTGACGTTTGGGAGTGATAATTTCTTTTAGCTCGCCATCGACCCGAAAACGTACTACTAAGCGCTTCTCGAAAGTTTCAATATGGATATCTGATGCATTCAAGCGGATGGCTTCTGACAACAGCGCGTTAATCAGTCGAATGATAGGCGCATCATCTTGACTATCCATTAAGTCTTCAGTCTCAGGCACACTATCGGCTAAGCTATCAAGATCGGGATGATCTTCTAGGCCAGCGGCAATATGTTGTGACTCGCCAGTATTAGCCGCATAAGCAGCATTCATACGCTTTTCAAACTCATCCGAGCTGACGCTATCATAAACAGGGACACCGCGCACCCCTTGCTGCTGCATAAAACGCACCGCTTCATTGATAGCAGATAACGGTGTCGCCTTAGTCAATATTAGCGTTGGCGGCATAGCAGAGTCTATGGCAGCTATGATCAGTAGCTGATGACGCTTAGCAAAGCTGTATGGCAGTGGCATCATAATAGTGGCCTATGGAATGATATAGTGAGTTCAATATAAAAACGGTACAGCGAGGCTGGGGTAAATATTTTGCAGCCTCTGTCAGCGTAGACACCGCACGCTAAAAATATTTATACCAGTCTCGCGTCATAATACGACGTTTCTGTTTTATTTGGTATCGACTATAGCTTGATGACTGAATAGATAGAGCGCGTTGAATCCTTACAGCGCTATTAACTTTATAGCGTTGAATGTTTTTCAGTAAGCGTCTATTAAGAGTGTTTGATTTTGTTATAATAGCATTTTGTCTGCTTTAGAGTGCTTAGCTAATGGCTAGACTTTACATTTTATTGGTATAAAGTTTTTATTAATTGGATCGAATAAACTATTTTTATTGAACCGCTTTTATTAATAAGCCATCAGGACTCCTAATATGTCACAAGCTTCAACCGCAGCTAATGACCAAAACGCTTTAACTAAAGATTGCTCAGATAGTTTTACGGTAGGCAGTCGCACCTTTTCATCGCGATTACTGGTAGGGACAGGCAAATATAAAGATCTAACCGAGACGGGTAATGCCATTGCAGCAGCGGAAGCTGAAATCGTTACCGTTGCTATTCGCCGCACCAATATTGGTCAAAATAGTAATGAGCCAAACCTGCTCGATGTCATCTCACCCGATAAATACACTATCCTGCCCAATACCGCTGGCTGCTTTGATGCCGATAGCGCGATACGCACTTGTAAGCTGGCGCGTGAGCTATTAGGCGGCCATAACTTAGTTAAGCTTGAAGTGTTAGGTGACGAAAAAAGCCTTTATCCCAATATCACTGAAACTTTGAAAGCGGCGAAAGTGCTAATCGATGATGGCTTTGAGGTGATGGTCTATACCTCAGATGACCCTATCGTCGCCCAAGAGCTTGAGAGCATGGGCTGCGTGGCTATTATGCCGTTAGGGAGCTTAATTGGCTCAGGGCTTGGGCTTATTAATCGTCATACTTTGAGTCTAATTATCGAAAACGCTAAAGTACCAGTACTAGTCGATGCTGGGGTAGGAACCGCTTCAGATGCCGCTATTGCGATGGAGCTTGGCTGTGATGGGGTGCTGATGAATTCAGCTATTGCCCATGCTCAGAACCCAGTGCTAATGGCGCAGGCGATGAAACATGCAATTTGGGCTGGTCGAGCCGCTTTTCTAGCTGGGCGTATGCCTATGCGTAGAATGGCTACTGCTAGTTCACCACAAACTGGATATTTCTTTCAATAATTTAGTAAACTCATATAATAATAATTTTATATTCCTTTAAGTGAGTCCTTATTTAGTTATTATCTTTACTTATCGCCATAAAAGGATTTAGCATGCGACTAATGACAGCAGTTGATCAACTTTTCTTACTTCTCGAATCCCGTAAGCAGCCTATGCATGTTGGCGGCTTATTTTTATTTGAGTTGCCTGAAAGTGAAAAAGGTACTAATAGCGACTTTGTTTATAAACTTGCTCAGCAGATGCAAAGCTCTGAGGTACCGCCAAGCTTTCCGTTCAACCAAGTCCTCGAAAATTTGTTATTTTGGAAAGAGGATGAGCATTTCGATGTCGAGCATCATTTTCGTCATGTAGCGCTTCCTAATCCTGGCCGCGTTCGTGAATTATTGATGTATATCTCAAAAGAGCATAGTCGTCTGCTAGATCGCGCTATGCCGTTATGGGAATGTCACGTCATCGAAGGGATATTACCAGAAGCGGAAGGGCGCCCTGAGCGTTTTGCTTTATATATCAAAATTCATCACTCTTTAGTTGACGGTATCGCGGCTATGCGTATCGTCCAAAAAACCTTATCGCAATCGCCTACTGAGCCATTAACTTTGCCAATATGGTCGATGATCACCCGCAATAGTAGTAAAGCCGACAACTTATTGCCTGCTGCCCGCTCAACTTCGCGTATTCTCAAAGAACAACTCTCTACTATTAAGCCGGTATTTACCGAACTTATAGATAACTTTAAACACAACGGTAAGCCAGATTACGTCGGTACTTTTGATGCGCCAAGAAGCGTTCTTAACCAACGTATCTCAGCCTCTCGTCGTATTGCCGCACAGTCTTATGATATCAAGCGTTTTTATGATGTCGCTGATACCTTTGGGGTTAATCAAAATGATGCGGTACTTGCCGTCTGTGCGGGCGCTATGCGTCGCTATCTAATGGCTATGGATGCGCTACCCAAAAAGCCGCTAATCGCCTTTGTCCCTATGTCTTTACGTGGTGATAAGAGTGCCTCAGGCAATCAAATCTCCTTTTTGTTGGCAAATTTGGGGACCCATTTAGAGGATCCGGTGAAACGTATGCAGCTTATTCATGACAGTATGAATAGTGGTAAACGCCGCTTTCGCCGGATGAATCAAGCGCAGGTTATCAACTATAGTGCTATTGCTTATGCTTGGGAGGGTCTCAACGTCTTTACGGGCATTTTTCCCAAAAAACAAGCCTTTAATCTAATTATCTCTAATGTACCAGGCTCAAAAGAGCCCCTATACTGGAATGGCGCCCCACTCAAAGCTTTGTATCCGGCTTCTGTTTTGGTTGATGGTCAAGCGATGAACATTACGATTGCCACCTATCTTGACAAGATTGAGTTCTGTATTACCGCTTGTAGTAAGTTATTGCCAAGGGTGCAGGATATGTTAGGACTAATTGAAGAAGAACTGAGCTCACTTGAGAAAATTTGTGAAGAGAAGCGTCTCGGCGTGCGTTACTAACTTTATAGATAAAGCAGATTAGGGTCTATTTACAAATACTCAACAGATCCTAATTAATTAAAATTAAAAAAGGCTGGCTCTATTAGAGCCAGCCTTTTTATTTTCTATTTGTAGTTATAAATTATACCGCCAAAACTATACAGCATCACCCCAGCAAGGGACAACCGTCTGCATTAATGGCTTCAAAAGCTTGATATTACAGGCAAAGATAGAGCCTGAGGTCATAGAGTTATGTGCGCCAGTATGATCGACTACCGTACCACGAGCTTCGGTGACAATTAATTCGCCGGCAGCGATATCCCAAGGTTTAATAGACATCTCAAAATAACCATCAAAACGACCAGCAGCTACGTAGCATAAATCTAGAGCAGCTGAGCCTAGACGACGAATCTGACCACCCGCTTCACTAACCTTTTGTAAGCTCTCAAAGTGCTGCTTAGCATAAGAGATGACTTCGCCATTGCGATTACGCTCTAAAGGATGACCGGTGGTAAATAAACCACCCTCTAAGGTTTTGCGATCAGTGACCTGCATACGGCGGTTGTTCAAACGCGCGCCTTTACCACGGCTGGCTGAAAACATCTCATCACGAACCGGATCATAAACCACGCCATGCTCAGTAACGCCTTTATACTGCACCGCAATAGAAACACAAAACTGCGGCACACCGTGGACGAAGTTCTTGGTGCCATCAAGTGGGTCGATAATCCAGCACCAATCAGCATCATCACCGCGACCTTCTTTCATGCCAAACTCTTCGCCTAAGAACGAATGATCGGGATAACTGGCTTTTAGCGTAGCAATAGTAAGCTCTTCGCTAAAGCGGTCGATACGGGTTACTAAACCATCTAGTCCTTTGGACTCAGTATCTAGCTCAACTTTGTGACGGTTTTGATGCGCGTACAAGATCTCTTTACCGACTTTTTCGGCAGCACGCGCTGCGATAACGACCATGGGTTCCATAAATAACCTATTTTTGATTGATAGAAATAATAGAAATGTTAAATTAAAAAGAATACTAATTTGAAAACAAGCTTAGGATAAAGATTAATAAACTTATCTAAGCCTGTTTAAGATATTTTAAGCCACTTTAAGAGAGCAACTGCTGTAACTGCTTGACTACCCCTGCGACATCTAAGCCGCAGTCAGCCCATTGCTCGGCTTGTGAGCCATGAGCGAGGAATCGATCAGCGATACCGATATTGCGCAGTGAAGGACGTTGACGTTTAAAAGCTATGGAGTCATTGAGTAGATACTCATTGACCGCACTTCCAGCGCCGCCCATTATCATATGCTCCTCTAGCGTGGCAATATGAGTCACTCCTTGCTCAAGTAAAGACTCAATTAAGTCGCTATCTATAGGCTTTACCCAACGCATATTGACCACTTGTACTTGTAGACTGTCGGCGCTGACAAGCTGATCAACAACCGTTTCAGCCGCCTCTTGAGCAGTCGCCACCATAGTGCCAAAAGCTAAAATCGCCAGTTTAGTTGGCGCATTATCTGCCCCTAATACTGACTCGATTACTGCTTGCCCTACTTTATATTGTTGCATGGGACGCTGAATAATCGCACCTGTACCCTTGCCGCGTGGATAGCGAACGGCAGTAGCGCCTTTATACTCATAACAAGTATTTAGTAGCTGATAGCACTCATTTTCGTCTTTTGGTGCGGCAATGAGCATATTGGGCACGCAGCGTAAAAAGGCAAAATCAAATACACCCGCGTGGGTCGCGCCATCTTCACCGACTAGTCCTGCGCGGTCAATAGCAAAAGTCACATCAAGATCTTGTAGCGCTACATCATGGATAAGCTGATCGTAACCACGCTGCAAAAAAGTAGAGTAAATCGCCACGATGGGCTTCACTCCTTGAGTAGCCATGCCGCCGGCTAAAGTCACCGCATGTTGCTCAGCAATAGCTACATCAAAGAAGCGCTCTGGAAACTGGCGAGCGAAATCGATCATGCCCGAACCCTCTTCCATAGCTGGAGT
This sequence comes from uncultured Psychrobacter sp., assembly GCA_965534785.1. Taxonomy (GTDB): domain Bacteria; phylum Pseudomonadota; class Gammaproteobacteria; order Pseudomonadales; family Moraxellaceae; genus Psychrobacter. The sequence continues at coordinate 8,983 of CBETCF010000028.1, read as the reverse complement.
TATAGCCAGTAGCTTGTCATCAGTAGCCGCTTTATCGCACAGGAACTGACCGAACACTTGCGAATATTTCAAGGCAGTACTAGGTTTTACCGCGCTAGCTTGCTCTAGCACTACTTTATCAATAGGTTGTGCATCGACAGCTAACTTGCTAATGGCATGATAGCCGACAGGATCAGCTTCAGCAGGCGCAAAACCTTTACCTTTGGTAGTATAAATATGAACCAATACTGGCCCTGATACTTGCTTAGCCAAAGATAAGACGCGCAGCAGCTCAGGAATATTATGACCGTCAAAAGGACCAAAATAAGTGAAGCCTATCGCTTTGAATAGATTGTCTTCTATATTGGGTACATCGCGATGCTCTTTGTGACGCTTACGGCGATCAAAGTCCTGCATGTGCGGACGATGACAGAGGATAGGCTCACCAGCATCTGAGATATCGACCTGATAGCCTGACTCCCACAACATCGCCAAATGGCGCGAAAAGCCACCGATAGAGCAAGATATCGACATATCATTGTCGTTCAAAATGACTAGTAAATCAGCGTCTTGTTGTACCGCATCATTCATAGCTTCAAAAGCCATACCACCTGTCATCGCGCCATCGCCAATTATACAGGCCACGGTCTGCTCACGGCCTTGATAACGAAGCGCTAAGCTCATGCCTAAGCCGGCAGAGATAGAGGTGGAAGAGTGGCCGACGCCAAAGGTGTCATAAACGGATTCAACGCGCTCAGGAAAAGCGGTTAAACCACCTTTTGAGCGAATACTGTGTAATTGATCACGGCGACCGGTCAATACTTTGTGTGCATAAGCCTGATGCCCTACGTCCCAAACGATCTGATCTGCTGGCGTCTCTAATAGATAATGCAGCACGATAGTCAGCTCAATAACGCCTAAATTGGCACCGAAATGACCACCGCTTTGACCAGCAGAATAGAGCAAAAACAGTCGCAACTCATCCGCTAAAGTAATCAGCTGATCGGTATTCCATGCTTTTATATCTGCAGGAGTATCAATGGCGTCAAGCAAGGGCGTAGTAGGACGAACACGCGGAAACTCAGTATACGTCTGCTGCAAGGCCAAAAGCGGCTTAGCAGCATGAGAAGCTGTTGACGTAGAAGAATCAGCTGATAAATAAGACTGTGAGGAATGAGGAGATTGCTGCATAAACCGTACTATACCTACCAATCTGCTGACAAGGCATAGCCTTACCATATCGTTATATGCCGATGTCATAACAACTATCGACAAGAATAAAATACAAATGAGCGATAGCGACGCAAAACAGGCTACTATCTATTATTGACTTGATATGCTCATTACTACATCGCTATTTATTGTTAGCATACCTCATTACTGAGGATTTATAGCCATCAATATTGACGATATAGTAGTCTGAGGGCAAAGACTTGTCACTGTATCTAATAAAATAGTATGGCATAATAGCATTTTTTTTTATCTGTCGCTTTAATCATCGTCAGTCGTCTGTGAACTTTGTGTGTTTTTTTGCCTAATCTAAAGCTGCCCTAGTATTTTAGATAATGGTAACTATATAGTTATATGGCAGCGGCGCTATTTTTGAAGGCTACTTTTAAAAGTTGCTTTCCATTCGCCGTTTATAGTTTGCTATCTATAAAGAGTTATAGATAAAAAGTATAGACAGTTACAGACAGCATTCACAGACCGTTAATTATTTATAATAACTCACTGTCAATCAAGTGTTTTTGGATTTAACTATTCCTACTTTCACTATGATCGGCTTATGCAGGACCTCAATGTCATATCAATTTATTACTAGCGCTACCCTACCTACTCGACATGGCAACTTCGATATTCACGTCTTTGAAGATCCAGACGGTCAAGAGCATGTGATGCTGACCACAGGTTTACCGGTAGATGAGTCGACAAGATCCGCCGATCAGCCTACTCCTTTGGTTCGTATTCATTCAGAGTGCTTGACTGGCGATGCTTTTGGCTCTATTAAATGCGACTGTGGGCCTCAGCTAAACACTGCGATGCAGGCCATCCAGGAGAACGGTTGCGGGGCTATATTGTATCTGCGTCAAGAAGGACGCGGCATCGGTCTGACCAATAAGATTCGTGCTTATGCGCTGCAAGATCAAGGGCATGATACCTTAGATGCTAACTTAATGTTAGGCTTGCCAGCTGACGCGCGTATTTATGATATGTGCGGGCCTATGCTAGCGCATGTCGGCGTCGATGCGGTCAATCTAATTACTAATAATCCTGATAAAGTGGCTTACTTGAGCGAAAACGGTATTAAGGTCATTGAGCGTATCCCGATAGTGGTCGGCATCACGGACGATAATGCTGAATATTTGGCTACCAAACGCGATCGTATGGGTCATTTATTCGACAAAGATTTCAATACTGCTATCCACCTAAATAAATAGCTCTGGTTGAAATAACGCTAAACTAGGGTCTTTTGAACAGACCCTTCAACACACCCTCAAAATTATAGATAGTCTTATGAGTAACTCTAATAATATTAATCCTAACGACGGCATTAACGCTAACGATAGTGCTGGCAATGTCGGAAACAATCAACATACTGAGCAAATCGTCCCCACTCACGATGATATTTCGCGAGTAAGAGCTTTCTTAGTTGATCTGCAAGCGCGTATTTGTCAAGCGTTGGAAGCGCAAGAACGTGATGGCGGCGGTAACGCTACTTTTGTCCCTGATGACTGGGAACGTCCTGAAGGCGGCGGTGGGCGCTCCTGCATCTTAGCTGATGGGGAAGTTATCGAAAAAGCAGGGGTGATGTTCAGCCATATTCATGTCCATAACTTACCGGCCTCAGCCACCGCCCGTCATCCCAATATTGCTGGCCGCAAAGCTCAAGCAATGGGAGTGTCACTAGTGGTCCATCCCAAAAACCCCAATGTGCCAACCAGTCACGCTAACGTACGTTTATTCGTCGCTGAAGCTGAGGGCGAAGACCCTATCTGGTGGTTCGGTGGTGGTTTTGATTTAACGCCGTTTTATCCGGTATTGGCTGATTGTGTGCACTGGCATCAAGTCTGTCATGACCTCTGTGCGCCTTTCGGTGATACGGTTTATCCTGACTTTAAGCAATGGTGTGATGAATACTTCCATTTGCGTCATCGCGATGAGCAGCGCGGTATTGGCGGCTTGTTTTATGACGATGTCAACTTTGAGAGTCGCGGTTGGGATTTTGAGACTTGCTTTGACTTTATGAAAGCAGTAGGCAACGGCTATCTTGACGGTATCTTACCTATTTTTGAGCAGCGTAAAGAGCTACCCTTTACCGAAGAGCAGCGCCAGTTCCAACTTTATCGCCGTGGTCGTTACGTAGAATACAACTTAGTTTATGATCGGGGCACGCTATTCGGTCTACAAAGTAATGGTCGTATCGAGTCCATCTTAGTCAGCATGCCGCCTCTTGTCAGTTGGCATTATCGCTTTGAGCCAAGCGTAGGTACCGCCGAGTTTGAGCTTACTGATTATTATTTAAAGCCTCGCGATTGGTTGACTTTATAACGTATCACGCTACAATAAGCGACTTTATAGTAAACAACTGTTTTATTTGTATAGAGTACCAAAAACACTAGGTCAGCTTTTATAGCTGACCTTTATTTATTAAGGTATGCCTTGTTTTTGAGTCTGCGGAATCGTTACATAAATACCCTACACATAGGCCGACTATAGGCCTTATATTCAAAGCAATGTTGCTTCAAAAAATAAAGGTGCGCGTCTACAAATTCATTTAGTATTTTAATTTTTGTTAAACCTTTAAACTAGCCGTTTTTTATACTTAGCCATTTATAAGGATATTCCATTATGATAAAACTTAATAAACATAACTCAATAAAATCTATTTTAGGCATGACTGTGCTTTCTGCTGCTGTGGCTTTGACTGCTTGTAGCAGTCCTCTTGATCCTGATGTCAAAGCCCGTCAAGACATTATGAAAAGCTACGGTGATGCCATGGGTATCATGGGTGATATGTTGGAAGCACCGGATACTTTTGATGCTGCTCTATTAAAAGATCAGACTTCATTTTTAGCGGATGCCTCACAAAACCCTTGGGCGCATTTTGAGAATCAAGAAGCTATTGGCAATGCTACCGAAGCGGTTTGGACTGATAATCCAAGCTTTGTTGCAGAATCAGAGAACTTTAAACAAGTAACGACTGAACTAAACACTGTGGCACAAACGGCGAATAATGTTGGTGATTTCGCTCCAGCCTTCAAAGAAGTTGGCGCTAGCTGCAAATCTTGCCATACAGATTTTAAAGTAAAAACTGATGATTAATATCAATTAAGCTATGCTAATGCTTAACCAACTTAGTAACTGTTGAGTGTTATAAAAAAGCAAAACCGCCCTATCGTTGGATAGTGGCGGTTTTTTTGCTTAACCTGTTAACGAGCCAATTAGCTCATAAAAATCAGTTAATCAAAACCTGCATCTGCTAATAACTATTTCCCATCCGCTGCATAGCTTGCTTCATGCTCTACGACTTGCTGATCTTTTAGCTGCTTCGCTATAGCCTTTACCGAAGGATCACTCAAATCTATGGTACGCACTGGGAATGGCATATCAATACCAGCATTATCTAGGGCTTTTTTGATTTCAATAAGCACTTGGTCAATAGAGCTAACCTTGTTGGCTTGAGTACCATCATCAATGAACCAACGCACCACTAAATCAATCGTAGAATCGCCCAAATTCACCGCAATAATGGTAGGACTAGCGTTTTTAGAGACACTATCCGCGCGCTCTAAAGCCTGCATAATCTCACTTTTGGCCTCAGCGATATCGTCTGCATAGCCAATACCTACTGCTAGCTGCAAACGGCGCTGCTTATAAGCGGTATTTACTGTCAAAGCTGAGGTATATAAATCGGAGTTTGGAATAACGACTTGCCGACCGTCATAAGTCCTGATAGTAGTAGCACGGATTTTGATATCTTCGACTGTGCCTTCATAATCCCCTGAGACAATCTGGTCGCCAATACGAAATGGCTCTGAGATTAACAATAAAATACCGGATAATAAATTCTGAAAAATATCTTTGAAAGCGAAACCAATAGCTACTGAACCGATACCGAGAGCGCCTATTAGCTTGGCTGGCGTAAATCCTGGAATAGCAATGACCATCGCTATCATAAAGCCAATAAAAAATATCAGCGCTCCACCTACTCGCTGAAACACTTTGACTAAATTTTGATGGCGACTACGGCTGCCTAATATCTTACGTACTACTTTTTTGAATAATAACGATAATAACCAAAAAATGATCATCACCACTATCGCCGCTACAAAATATGGAATACGCTCAACAAAACCAGCTATTAGATCGTTGGCGGTATCGGCAATCATCTGATAAGTCATAGCATCGCTAGGCACAACCTCAGTGGCGGTATCGGTTGCATTGTTAGTAGTGGTTTCGGTAGCAGTTACAGTGCTGGACATGAAGTGAAGAATCCTTGATTGATTATTGTTCTTACTGATTAAGCCCTGAGTAATCGAGGCACTTTATCGATCTTAACCGCTATAGACTGACTCAGATAAGCTAGCCCATTAAGTCCGCTTGTACAATCTCAATCCAGTACCCATCAACGTCTTTGATAAAAGCGATATTTTTCATAGCGCCTTGCTCTGGACGCTTTTTAAACACTACCTCATTGTCATCAAACCAAGCGACTGCTGCCTCTAAATCAGGAACGGTGAAGCAAATATGGCCAAAGCCTTGGGGTTGTTCGTTACCATCGTGATAGCTGAAGTCATCTTTGTCCTCAGTACCATAATTATGAGTCAGCTCTAAGATACCGCGCTGACGAAAAGTATAAATCGCTAGATCCTCACCTGCTGGTAGATTATCGCACTCTTCATCGGTAAGCTTGGCTAAGAAATATAAGTCAAACTCCATTTCAGGAAACTTCTTTACCGCCAGTAAAGTCATCCCTAAGATGCCAGTATAAAATTCTAGCGACTTAACAGGATCCTTCACTCTTAGCATAGTGTGATTAAAAGTAAAACCGCTGGTTTGCATAGCGATAGGCTGTACGCCTGCTGATTTTACACTGTTGTCTGGTTGCTTTTTGCTTGCTAAATCATTTGACATAATGACCCTTATCTTTAATATTTTTGTTACCCTAACATGATAGAAAATATGAATTCAATACTAGTTTTATATAGTAGCTGCGCCATTAACTCTCTAAAAATTGTACTTCACCGGTGTCAATATCGTATTCTGCACCAACAATTAAGAGCTGGCCACTTCTTACTAGGTCCTCTAAAGCTCTTGAGCCATGCTTAAGCTGACTGACTGACATTCTCACATTAGCGCGAATAGAACGATCTATCAACTCATCGGCATCAGCATCTTGGCCGTTAGCGGTAGCTAATTCATGCAAGTTATAGACGCATGGACGAATACGATCAACGATAGATTGCAGGTTTGGTGAGTAGTTTTGTGCAGGATTGATCAAGGCTTCAACGCAAGCGCTGACGGCGCCACAGTTCGAATGCCCTAGCACTACCACAAGCTTAGTGTCGAACTTCTCAGCGGCAAATTCAACAGAGCCTATTTGTGAAGGAGCAACGACATTACCCGCTACCCGAATAACAAACAAATCACCTAAGCCTTGATCAAAAACGATTTCTACCGGTACTCTCGCATCTGAACAACCCAAAATAATAGCTAACGGATCTTGATCTCTGATTAATTCTGGACGACGTTGGGTCGATGGGTCGCTAGTCAAACTATCTACATAGCGCGCGTTACCTTCTTTAAGTAAAGTAAGGGCTTGGGCTCCTGTTTTTGGGCGATTAGGCATTAGTTGTCCTCAGTTATAATTCGGTGGTGTCATTAACCCGTTAAGTTAATAAGTATCTAAAAATTATTGTATAGCAATAAGCATTGAATAATAATAAAAAATTTGACTTTTATAGCGTCTGCGTAACCCGTAGTTAACTTGCAGCAACTCCAGCGCTAGGTTTGTTATAATATGCAGCTATTGATTCTCGCTAAAAATGCTACTTGTTTAGATAACTTACTTAGATAATTTACTTAGAAAACTTCTCAAAACAACTGGGACTACCGTTCATGACTGACTCGCAAACAGCTAATACTAATAAGACGCTGCTACAGCTGACAGGTGTTAAAAAGTCCTATGATCAGACTGAAGTATTGACTGATATTAATCTTGATATCAAGCATGGCGAATTTTTGACTTTGCTTGGGCCTTCTGGTTGTGGTAAGACCACGCTATTGCGTCTGATTGCGGGCTTTGAGCAACCGAGCGCTGGTGCCATCCAACTAGAAGGCATCCAAATGGCAGGTCTACCAGCGGATAAGCGTCCGGTCAATACGGTGTTTCAGCAATACGCCTTATTTCCGCATATGACCGTGGCACAGAACGTCGCTTATGGTTTAAAGATCAAAAAAGTCCCGAAAGCTGAGATTCAAACGCGAGTGCGCGAAATGCTAGCTATGGTACAGATGGAACATTTAGCCAATCGGCGCCCACAAGACTTATCTGGCGGGCAGCAGCAGCGAGTTGCTATTGCACGAGCGGTTATCAATCGTCCTAAACTGTTATTGCTTGATGAGCCACTCTCCGCTCTCGATCATAAACTACGTTTGCAAATGCAGTCTGAGCTTAAACGTCTGCAACGTGAGCTTGGCATCACCTTTGTCTTTGTCACTCATGATCAAGAAGAAGCGCTATCAATGTCAGATCGCATTGCAGTAATGAAAGATGGCAGATTCCAACAAATCGGTACGCCAATCGAGATTTATGAAACCCCGGCTAATTTATTTACCGCCAAATTCATCGGTGAGGCCAATCTCTTTAGAGCCGAAGTGCAAGGCGTCTATCCTGAGCAAGCAGATCGCAATGGCCAAGTCACTAATGGTCGTATTGAAGTCGAAGTTTGTGAGTCGCAAGCTCAAGATGAGCTCACTAATTTACGCAACTTACGTCGTCCTGACTTTGCCAATGAAGTGCAGATAGGCGATATCGTCAATCTATTACTACGTCCTGAGGATTTGCGTATTTACGACCCCACCGATAGCACCCATGATGGATTATTAGGTAAAGTCATTGAAAGTAATTATAAAGGCAGTACTTTAGACTCTATTATTGAGCTACAAAACGGCCATATTATCAAAGCTTCAGAGTTCTTTGATGAAGACGATCCTAGTTTTGATTATAAAATTGATGAAGCGGTAAAAGTGTCTTGGGTCGACGGTTGGGAGTGGGTACTACCTAACGATAACTCTGACAGTGCGGCTAATGAAGACGCTTTGGATAAAGTGAAATTCAACCATGATGCCGCTGAGGCGTTAGCGCTCGACAGCAGTAATAAGGCTAACGCTATGCAGAAGGATGTGCACTAATGGCGCGTAATACCTTGGGCAGTAAAAGCCCTTTTCGCACCGTTACCTTATGGCTGATATGGGGCTGGTTACTTATTTTTGCGCTACTGCCCAATATCTTAGTGATTGCCGTCAGCTTTTTAACTCGTGATACTAGCGACTTTATTAGCTTACCCGTCACCATTGAAAGCTATCTGCGTCTGATAGACCCGCTCTATTTTGAGGTATTTGTACACTCATTATGGATGGCAGGCATCACTACGCTGCTATGCTTGTTGCTAGGTTATCCCTTTGCTTGGTTAGTCTCCAGAGCCAAGCCACGTTGGCAACCGTTACTAATGCTGCTACTGATATTGCCCTTTTGGACCAATTCACTGGTGCGAGTTTATGCGCTCAAATTACTGCTGGCTACCAACGGCTTAATTAATAAAGCCTTGCTCGCTATCGGTATTATTGATGCTCCTATTAATATGCTCTACACGCAAGGAGCGGTCATCGTTGGTCTCACCTACCTACTATTTCCGTTTATGGTACTGCCGTTGTATGCGGTATTTACCGACTTGCGTAACGATATGCTACTCGCCTCGCAAGACTTGGGTGCCTCCAAGCG
>CBETCF010000027.1:0-15222 GCA_965534785.1 uncultured Psychrobacter sp. | reverse complement strand
TCAAAAAAGAGTGACCGTTTAACGAATAATTTTCCCAGTAAGCGCATCACCGATTTGACTAGGTAACTGATAGCCTAACGTCTCACCACGTAAATAACCAACCTGCTTAGTCAAATGACCGTTCTCATTATTCATATCATCAGCGTTGCTATCAGCACTACCTTCCAAAAAATAAGCTTTTGCTTCTGCTACAGATAATGCTGGCGGCTTTCCTGAAGGATTACAGCTAGTGGATACTAGAAATCCATAAGGGTTCTCTGCTGAAACGAGCTGTGCACAGAGTTGTTGAACCAGCGGATGAGCGATAACGCGGACAGCAACACTATTGTGCGCACCAGTTATCCAATAAGGAATGGGCACTGCTAGTTGATTATTAATAGGCAACAACCAAGTATGCGCTCGTTGAACTCGCTTATTTAAACTGGGCTGCCAGCTAGCAAGTACCGTTTTCAACTGTTCGGGGTTGAGCGTAGCCAATAGCGATGCAATACGCTCCACCCTATCAGTGACTACAATCATACCTTTCGCTGCTGGACGCTGCTTAATGTCGAGTAATTGCTGCACCGCACTTTCATCGAATGGGTCGCAACCAATACCCCAGACGCTTTCGGTCGGATAAGCCAACAGCTGCCCTGCATTCAACCATTGGGCTGCTCTTATGACTGAATTGGTAACTAATGGCGATGAGGAAGGCATAGACGAATGGCTCTAGAAATGGGGTTAAAAAAACTATCATAACCGTAAATAGCGACCGCCTTGTACATCAATAGCGCCCAATAACTCTAACTCCATCAGCTGACCAATCAGTTGCGGCGCCGCTAACTTAGAAGACACTAGTAGCGCATCTAAGTCTTGCCCATGCCAGTCTAGCAACTCATAGATAAGCGTCAAATGTTCGGGTACTTTTATCGCTAAAGGAACGCGAGTTGGCAGGGTACTACGTGCGGGTAAATTATTAGCTTCTGCTGACTTATGGGAAGCATAAGCTTTTTCTGCGGTAGCGAACTTAGCTATTGAGGACTGTTTTTTTGGAAAATTCAGCTGAGCATTGACGTCACTAAGTACTTGATCAGGGTGATAAATCAAGGTAGCGCCTTCACGTATCAGATGATGGCAGCCTTCGGCGTTCTTATTATCGATATGACTAGGAATAGCGAAGACTTGCTTGCCTTGCTCGGAGGTAAGTCTTGCGGTAATCAGTGAGCCACTCTTAATGGTAGCTTCTGTGACAATAGTCGCTAAACTTAAGCCAGCTACTAAGCGATTTCGACGGGGGAAAGTATGCTTATGTGGCTGAGTGTGAGGCAATAATTCACTGATAATACAACCGCCCTGCTCGATGATTTGTGCAAATAGCTTGTCATGATGATTAGGATAATAAACATCGATTCCCGTACCCATCACGCCTACGGTACGACCTTGATAGTCGCTATCAGCTTGCGCTAAGGCTCCAAGATGAGCACATTTATCGACACCCATGGCCAAGCCGCTAGTAATGACATAGCCGGTCTGCGCTAGGTATTGCGCGATATCGAAACTGGTTTTTTGCGCATGAGCAGTAGGTTTCCTGCTACCTACCATAGCGATTTGCGCTTGTTGCAAACGGGCACTATTACCTCGACAGAAGAGCAAAGGTGGTGGATCATAGATCTGTAATAGTTGGGCTGGAAACTCAGGCTGATCAGCAAAAATTAGCTGATATTGCTCCGCTATAAGCGCTTGTTCTATTTTATCAATGTTAGCTAGGGTTTGCTCTCGCTGCTCATGCCGCTGCAAATGGGCATGATGAACCCCTAATTCCTTCCAAGCGCTAAAACTGGCTGACCAAGCTTGCTCTGCACTACCAAAAGCGCTAATCAATTTGTGATAAGCAGATAAGGATGCATTTACCTCATACCACAAGGCCAAAATAGCGCGTTGCTCAGAACTTAAGAAGGACGGAAGAGAGGTCATAGTCAGTAAGCTCATAGTTAGTATGGATATAGCATTAATATAACAGCCTAAAGGCATCTATCTAAAGTTATCTATACTTAAGCTATGAGCAAGACACCTCTAAAGATAAGGCGGCGGTAATAATTGATCGCCAACATTCAGTGGTAGCTCGGAGCTGAGTACATAAGCATAGCTGATATCGTTAAAGCTATTGAACACCATGACCATACCACTCTCTTCACTGGGCAAGCGTACCGAATTATCGTTATCGAGCGTATCGCGTACTAATGGCCCTTTTTGATAAACCGTCAACACATCGCCAGGTTTGGCTCCTTGAGCCGTCCCTAGATTGATAGCGACTACGCTACCACGCGCTGCTGAACTGATAGAGTCCATTACTCGTACGATCATACCACCGCGACTAACCTCAGCAGGCGCTGGATAGAATACTGGTGGTATAGAGTTGTTCAGCTCGACAAATACTCTATCGCCTTCACGGACTTCTTTGCCATACGACTGTGCCAATTGCAGACTGCTTACCCCATTCTCAGCGACGCTAGTCACCATGCCACTGGCAACTTGCGTAACTTCGAGACCGATTATTCTTTGGGTTCTAGGATCGACATACTTTTCGCCCTCACGGTAAACGCCATAACGCTGACCAACGATAAGCGGTACGCCTTTTGCATAAACCTTATCGCCACTAGCGGTAATTAAGTTACGGTTTTTGGAAGCCAAAACATAAGGAGTGCTATTGAAGTCTTCTGGCCGCACGATAACGGAGCGATCTAACCAATGCTGAATAGCACTCAGAGGAATAGCAGGGATACTATTGGTCACTGAAGTCACAGTAACGGCGCTCACTACCTGACCCGTTAATTGCTTTTCAATACCAGCGCAGCCTTCACCAGTATCGATGCCGACGAGGGTCTGCCCTTGAATAACACATAAGATAAGAATGTCATCAGGATAGATAAGGTTAGGGTTTTTGATTTGCTTATTAGTTGCCCAAATATCTTTCCAGCGCCATGGACTGTCCAAATAACGCCCCGAGATATCCCATAAAGTATCGCCTTTTTTGACAGTATAGCGATTGGGCGCATCGGCTTTGATAGTAGGTGCAGGGTTGTTGGCATAAGCCGTAGTCATCAATAAGGCACTACTAAACACCGTTGCTATTAGTGTGTTTACTAAAAATTTTGAGCTTGTACTCATGGTTATATCCACAAAGTGATAGTTATATCGCAAGCGTAATTTTAATCAGCTTTAGCAAGATATTTTCAAAATAGCTTTAAAACTCATTCTATAAATACCTTGCCAATTTTCAGCGTTATTTAGTTTACAATGATATGCACCATAGCACAATATGCGACACACACTTACAAGAACATAACTCTAGTATCTAGCTCTTGTTGAACCACCTTTCTGTTTCACGTGAAACGTGTTCAGCTATTGGCTGTCACTTGTTGACGAATCTGCTCAGCAACTAGCTCAGCTTTATTGTCCAAAATGACTACATGTTGCTCTAAACCCTCTAAACCTTCGGTATGCTTTGGACGTGCAATCTCTATCGGGCCAATAGCTTCAAAGATGGTTTCTGCAAATTTAACTGGTAATGCCGTCTCTGCACAAACGATCACTTCACCGTCTTGCTGTAACTCTTTGGCGACTTTGATGCCATCAGCGGTATGAGGATCAACTAATTCGCTATGTTGCTCATATAAAGCCTTGATAGTATCTAAGCGATCGGCGTGAGTAGACTTGCCAGCAGCAAAACCGTAGCGCGTATTGACTACTTGCATCAGCTCAGATAAATCAAAGCCCTGCCCTGACTTAACGCCTTCAAACAACTCATTAACGCGAGCACTATCTTTATCTAATAACAGATAAACAAAACGCTCAAAGTTTGAGGCTTTAGAGATATCCATTGACGGGCTTGAGGTCACATAAGTTTTGTCAGTAGCACGCGGCTGATAAGCGCCCTGATTAAAGAAATCGTTTAATACATCATTCTCATTGGTGGCAACGATTAAGCGACCAATCGGTAAACCCATCTCACGAGCAATGTGACCAGCACAAATATTACCAAAATTCCCTGATGGCACACTAAAGCTAACTTGTTCATCATTGCTGCTAGTGACCGCAAAGTAAGCTTTAAAGTAATAAACAATCTGCGCTAAGATGCGGCCCCAATTAATAGAGTTAACCGTGCCTAAGTTATAAGCCGCTTTAAACTCTGCATCTTGTTGCAAGGCTTTGACGATATCTTGGCAATCATCAAACATCCCATCAATAGCGATATTATGAATATTAGCGTCCGTTAAGCTATACATCTGCGCACGCTGAAACTCGCTCATTTTTCCATGCGGCGACAGCATAAAGACTTCGATATTCTCTTTGCCTCGTAGCGCATATTCAGCGGCACTGCCGGTATCGCCACTGGTCGCGCCAATGATAGTAATACGCGCATCTTTCCTTTTAAGCACATATTCAAAGGCATTGCCCAAGAACTGCATGGCGACATCTTTAAAGGCTAAAGTCGGACCATTGGATAGGCCTAAAATGTATAAGTCATTTTCAAGCTTACGCACTGGCACAATCTCGCTACTACCGAATACTTCGGTAGTATAAGTACGATCAATAATATCTTTGAGATCGGCATGAGGAATGTCAGTAGCAAAACGCTGCATAATCGCTAATGCTAGCTCTGGATAACTAAGCTCACGCCATTCATTAAGAGTGGCGCTATCAATGTTTGGGTAATGCTCAGGCAACATCAAACCGCCATCAGGAGCAAGTCCCATCAGGAGCACATCACTAAAATCCATCGGCTCTGTTTGACCACGGGTACTGATATATTTCATCGGTATTTCCTACTTAAGATATCTACAGTTAATCTATCAATTCGCTAATTACTTATCTGTCTTCTGCAACAATGCATAATAAAAACCATCACCGCTCATACTATCTATCGGTAAACACTGACGACCGATTTTTTGGGTAATACCCCAATTACTGTCATCAGTAAACTCAATAGCCGTCGCATCATCGTGATGAGATAAGAAGTCCTGCATCTGCTCAACGTTTTCTTGCTTCAAGATAGAGCAAGTGACATAAAGCAAATAACCGCCAGCTTTGAGTTGTGGCCATAGGTTATGCAAAATATCTGCCTGCAAGACAGCTGTCTGCTCGATATCTTCTTCGGTACGTAAGATACTAATATCAGGATGACGACGGATCACACCGGTAGCGGTACAAGGCGCATCCAGCAAAATGGCATCAAACATCGCTAGCTCATCAGCACCTTGCTTAGCCAATTGCCAACGAGTGGCATCGGCGCAAACAATATCTAACTTGATATTTTTATTAGCTTGCTCTAAGTTTAAACGTTGTAAATTATCATGGATGCGCTCAATACGTGGCGCTTCATTATCGATAGCCGTTACTTGAATATTGGTGATTGTATTATCAGTCAAATTATCGCTTTGCGCGGAATCAGACTGTTTCACATGAAACAAATTAGCTTCGCTTTCAGTATTTAACAGCTCTAACAAGTGAGCAAGCTTGCCACCAGGCGCGGCACAAGCATCTAATATTTTTAATTCGGAAATATCATTGACTTCAACTTTATCAGCTTTTGCTTTATCAACAGCTACTTTATTAACTAGCGCTTGATGCAGTAAAGGCGCTGCCAATTGTGCATACAAATCTTGAATACTCAAGCCACCTTCAGCGAAAGTTGGCAAACCACTGACTGCCATGCTTTGGTTGAGACGAAGGGCTTGGTTATTTATTATCGTAGCCGCGGTATCGCTATTATTCGCAGTTTGCGACAATGCCAGACCTGTCTTAAGCTCAACCAACTCAGCGCTAACCTCTGCCTGCTCTAAAGTTTGCTGATAGTCACTGACCGAAGTAGCCCCAGTATTAGTCGCAGTATTTACCCGCAAGAACATCGGCGCAGGCTGACGCAGACCTTGCGTTAGCTCATCATAATGCTCGCTCCAATCTTGCTTGAGCTGATAAGCTAGCCAATTCGGCAAGCTATGCTTCTTATCGCACTTTTTACGGAATTTACTAGGGTTCTTATTAACTTTACGTAAGATAGCATTGACCAAGCCACTTGCGTGCGCAAAATCGATTTCTTTTACCGATTCAACCGTTTCATGGATAGCCGCATGATCGGCAACCTCTAAATAGAGCAGCTGAGTTAGCCCTACTTGAATAGTGGTTCGCACTTCTATCTCGTCGATAGGATTATCCGCTAGGCTATCGAGCAGGCGTTCTAAAGCAAACCACTGACGCAAAGTTGTTAACAATAGCGCGTGAGCAAAGCCTTTATCACCTTCATGCAAGCTATTAAGTAGCGGATCGAGGACACTAGCTAGTGACTGACCGTTTTGAATCGCTAGCAAAGTACGAATAACGCGTACGCGCACGCTACCCGTCATTTTTAGGTTGCTAGAGGGTTTGAGCTTTTTACTATTATGATTAGACGCTGTTGACGGTTGTCTCATTAAGTTTTATTTCCTTGACGCAGGAGTAATAGCGTCTTATTTGAATAGAATATGGCTTATTTCGTGTGTGTTTAATGTTGATTAGGATCGCGTGTGAATTGATCACCATCATCAAGCTGATTACCGTGACAGATTTGCTCGGCGCTCACTGGTTTGCTACCAGCAAACTGTAGCTGGGTGACTCGCAAAGTGCTGGCCTCAGTATTAGTATCGCTCGCGTCATTTTTGCCGCAAGCAATAAGAATGGCCTTGCGTCCGACACTAATAACGGTGCCCGCTGATGCTGTCGTTTGTTGAGTATCATTAACCGGTAAACTGGCTAATACTTTGACTCGTTTGCCGTCCATAAAAGTATAAGCACCAGGCCACGGCGTTAAACCTCGTATTTGTCGCTCAATAGTGGCAGCTGGCTGCGTCCAGTCAATCTCGCCTTCGGACTTGACTAACTTTTCAGCGTAATTGGCTTGCTCATCATTTTGCTCGATGGCTTTTTCTTGATAGCTCTTTAAATCTTTTACTACCGTGCCAATGGCCTGAGCACCTAGCTCTGCTAGCTTATCATGCAGGCTAGCAGCACTATCATCAGCTCTAATAGCACAGCTCACTTTATGAAGCATATTACCGGTATCTAAGCCCTTATCCATCTGCATAATGGTAATACCAGTCTCGGTATCACCAGCCAATAACGCGCGATGAATAGGAGCTGCTCCACGCCAACGAGGCAATAGCGAGCCATGAATATTAAGACAGCCAAAGGTTGGAATAGTTAGCACACCAATCGGTAAAATAAGCCCATAAGCGGCTACTATCATGATATCCGGTTGATAAGACCGCAAGGTTTCTCTAGCCGCCATCCCTTCAACGCTAGATTTCTTAAAAGTAGCCGGTTGTTCGATAGCGATATTATGCTGGGTAGCCACTTGCTTGACGGCTGAAGTGCTAATCTTTTGACCGCGACCTGCCTTACGATCCGGCTGAGTGTAAACGGCTACTATTTCTATATTTAGCGCTTCTTGCTGAGCAAGTAACGCCTCTAAACTGACCGCGGCAAATTCAGGCGTACCGGCGAATACTACTCGACGTCTATTGCTAGATATTGGTAAACCTGTTTCTAGGGGCACAGTGGTAGTATTAGAATTATTCGTTGAAATAGAATCAGCAGCAGTCATTATTTTCCTTATCATTATTCATAAAAACACTTTTAGTAGATGCCATAATGTACTGGCAAACACCATAGTGTTTTATATTTATGCTCACATTATAGGTGAGTTTAGAGCCATGTGCTATGCCTGTTAGACGGCAACTCATTTTAACAAGCTTGGCACTTATTATTAAGATAACGACAGCGTTAAAATTATTGTTATCATGATGTTTATAAACCTTTATAGAATACTAGGCCGTGTTGAACTCAAATTATCAAAACGAGGCTTAACAATCCACTAAAAGTGGTTATAGTATCTGCTTGCACCCTTGCTCAAGCATAGGATTAGACTCTAATGCAACAGTTTCAATCGTTGATACGCTTACTACTGTTTTATGCCTTAACGCTACTGATTATGTTGTGTTTGTATTATGCTGCGCTTTATATAGGGATTATGGATAATAGTAAGAATCATAGTGTGGAGGCTTTTGATAATCTACAGCACGATATCACTGAACACCTCGCCTCTTTGGATTATGATGTTGATGCCATATTAAAAAAACCTTACCTGCAAGATCTAAGTTACCAACTAATTTTAATGTCACCATCCGGCCAGACTTATATCCATACCAATACGCGCCCAAATGAGACAGAACTCATTACTATAAGTTTTCCGGACCCGACTCTCCCTCCAAAAAACTCTTATCAACTAGATAATGAAGTACTCAGAGCTACTATCAGCCTTGAGGATGGCTATCAAATTCACATCCTCTTACGTCATCAGACGCCTGATATCAATTGGACCTCTTATCTTTACTGGCTACCGTTAGTGATTGCTATTGTGCTTTTTATGATGGCACTATTTTATACCTTGAGACGCCAAGCTAACTGGCAGCAACTGCTAACCTATACTGATAACTTAAGTGAAGATGCCAAAGAAGCTTATAGCTCAACACCGTTTATCGTAAACAAAAGCACTTCAGAGTTCTTACGCTTAGGATATACGCTTAGCCGTGTTAAATACCAATTACATAATAATCATCGGCGTATTCAAGTGTTGCAGCATCGCTTAGAGCGCTTGGTGGATTCTGCCCCCTTACCTATGTTGATGATTATGCGCAAAGGGGACATTAGCTTTTTTAATCAGCGCTTTGAGCAGGTTTTTACCACCTCTTATCAAAGCGATATTAGTTATAAGTTAATTGATTTTTTTACCGGTAATGACAAAACTACTCAGCAATTATTGCTAGATCTTAGTGCTCAACGGGTAACGCGCACGCTACTGGTTTATGGCTTAGAGAACAATCAGCCTTATCAGCTGCATATTACCCCTTGGTTCGGCGAGCATGGACAAGTCCGCGGCTTTACCGCTCTATTGAATAACGTAAGCTCTTTTATTGAGCAGTCAAAGATTCTACAAAAAAACAATCAAAATCTAGAGGCACAGGTCAAATCATTTACCGAGCTAAGATCAGTGATAGGTCATGAGCTACGTACGCCTCTTAATGCCATAATCAGCACGCTAGATATGATGGAGCAAGAGACTTTCAATATAGAACAACAAGAGATATTGTCAACTTTGACTCAGTCCAGTCAATCTATGCTCGCTATGCTAAATGATATGCTAGATATGGCAAAAATAGAGGCTGGACGAGTTGATATCGTCAGCGAATCCAAAGATATTTTTAAGTTAGGACAGCACGTTAGTGACTTAATGCTAAGCGCTACCCGCCGTCAGAATATAGATCTATTGTATTATTTCGACCCTATTTGTCCACGCTATATCAGTACTGATGGTAGTCGTCTGTGTCAAATATTACTGAACCTTATGGATAATGCGGTTAAGTTCACGCAGTCAGGTTATGTGGCTCTTACTATAGAAGGTATCACTCAGCAACAGATGGCTATGCTTAATCAAGGCGATAAACTCAATAAAGTCGGCCATAATAGACCAACTAATCCTTCTAAAAACAGAGCTTTTGCTAAATCTCAAAACTCAAAGCTGCTTAAAAGTTCTAGCGATACCGTCTCTACTGATGAAGTTACACATGCTGATGCTATTAATAACACTAGCACAAACCCTGAATATCAGTGGATTCGTTTTAGCGTCAAAGATAGTGGCATCGGTATTGCGGCTACTGATCAACATAAATTATTTTCTTATTTCAACCAAGCCAATCCACAAATCAATCAAAAATTTGGCGGTACTGGACTAGGTTTAGCGATTTCTAATAGCTTTGCACAACTGCTTGGTGGCTTTATCCAATTAGATAGCGAAATAGGTTGTGGGAGCACCTTTAACCTTTATATTCCTTGTCGCAGCCCTATTTATGAACCGGTTTATCATTTTCATAGTGACTTATTACATATTCATCTGATCGCCGTTGTCGATCAAGCATTGCGTGAGACTTATTTGCAGCGCATAGGCAACTATTTATTTATGAATATCAGTATTTATAGTGAGTTAAATCCAGCAACGATAGCGCGATTAGAGCAACAGCTTACTCAACAGCAACCAGGTGTAACTTCTATCTTAATGTTAGATTATGACTGCTACCAAGATTATGACAATAATCTAAGGTCTCAGTCTGAAGCACTAAATATAGAGAGTATAGATAATAGCGACAGTATAAATGATAGTTTATTGGGAGTTCCTACCCAAGCAAATCATACTTTGCAAGAAATGATTAATAATACGAAACTACCGAAGATACTGCTTAGTCGAAAACCAGAACGCAGTATACCTTCTGATACTCTTGAAGAGTTTGATGGGTTTTTGAATAAACCTATAAATGTGACGCTAATGATCTCTGAGCTGATACGCTTAGCTCAAAATCAAGTAAAGTTACCGCCATCATTGCCTACAGCGTCAATAGTGGTGAAGGATAAATTTACCGCTAGGAATGAATCAAATATAGACGATGTTAACTTTAATATTAATGAAGCTATTGAGAGCAATACCCTTAGAAATATGCAACCTCAAGAACAGGCGGAACAGCCACTAATACTAGTTGTTGAGGATAATATAACCAACCAGAAGATTACCTGTAAGCTTTTGTCTAAGCTAGGTTATCGCAGTGTGGTAGCAGAAAATGGCGAGCAAGCGCTTAGCTTGTTAAAAGTACATCGGCAACAGCTTGCGCTCATTCTGATGGACTGTAGAATGCCCGTTATGGATGGTCTAACAGCTACCCGAGCCATTAGAGACTCGGGCGATAACATTACTATTATTGCCTTAACCGCTAATGATAGCCCTGAGGATAAGATTAGCTGTCAGCAAGTCGGAATGGATGAGTTTTTGACCAAACCTATCCAAAAAAACAAACTAGCAACGATGTTAAAACACTTTATTAAGCCATAAACTTCGAGCTTTTTATTTCATAAAGCCATTATCTGCTAAAAATGCCTCAGTAATATTGCTTTGAGGGTTACTTTGAGAGCTAGCATCAGTAGTTGACGAGCTCTGTCCTTTATTTAACAAGCGCTCTAAATAGCGAGAGACGATGTCGACCTCGATGTTGACCTTAGCGCCTAACAACCAGTGCTTGGCAATGTTAGTAACTTGGGCGGTATGCGGAATGATATTCAAGCTAACGATATTATCGCGCACTAAGTTTGTGGTTAAACTAATGCCATCTACCGTAATTGAGCCTTTAGTCGCGGTATAGTGCGCTAACTCCTTTGGAATCTCAATCTCTATATAAATAGAGCGGGCATCCTTTTGCAGCTTACTGACTACTCCAACCCCATCGACGTGACCGGCGACAATATGACCACCAAAGCGAGTAGTAGGCAACATAGCCTTTTCTAAATTGACGATATGGCCAGGTTTGAGTGCTTCTAATGCCGTACGAGCGATAGTTTCACGTGAAACATCAACCGAGTAATAATTACTACCCATAGCGACTACTGTCAAACAAATACCGTTCGAAGCAATAGAGTCACCCAACTTAACATCACTGAAATCTAGATCGTCAGACTCTATAGTCAAACGAATATCACCATCCATTGGTTGCATGGATTTCACATGACCAACGCTTTCGATAATTCCTGTAAACATGTTTACCTCTTTTGACTCTGAATTTATAAATGATAATTAAGTTAATGATTAGGGGAAAAAGGATAAGCTGTGGATAACTAAGCCAATACTACCTCTATTAACCCGCAAATCAGTCATTATTATAAAGTTATCCACAATGACTACTATATTCCAGTATTAACCTTTCTATTAATCTTAAACCACGGTAAGTATTTGATATTAATACATATTTACTAAATATTACTTATTGATTAGCCTATGATTTTGTTTCATGTGAAACCATACTTAGGGAAGTTATCCACAACCATGTATAGTTTCATGTGGAACATAGCAAAACAATCATAGTTATCCACATCCTACTCACCATACTGCCTATAAATAGAGCTCGTACTAAAAACTAGATAGGTAATAAAGTAATCTTTAGATCGTTGCCTATTTGCTCATACTTATGATATTCAAAGCGTAGCTGCTGAGCTAAAGATAGAGGATTGAAGTCGACCATAGCTCTTGCGTCTGAGCCTAAAAGACAAGGTGCTTGATAAATGATTAACTCATCGACTAATTGCTGACTGAGAAAGCTAGCTGCCACGCTAGCGCCCGCTTCGATTAGCACTTCATAGCAGTTATGCTCGCTGACTAGTTTCTTAAGCAAAATTAGCAGATTATCATCGCGCCAATATATTATTTGTTGCTGTCGACATAATTGATAGTCAGACTCTGCATCATAAGCCAAGCGCTGACGTCTATCGAGCACGACTAGCAATGGCTGAGGAACTTGTTCAATATCGACACCTAATCGTGATGAGCGAACATTTAGCTTTGGATTATCAGCTACAACCGTCTGGCTACCTGTAATAATAGCGCCGCTTTGTGCTCGTAGCTTTTGTACATCCTCGCGGGCAGCAGCACCCGTAATCCATTTAGACTCACCATCTGC
Source organism: uncultured Psychrobacter sp. (assembly GCA_965534785.1). Lineage (GTDB taxonomy): Bacteria > Pseudomonadota > Gammaproteobacteria > Pseudomonadales > Moraxellaceae > Psychrobacter. The sequence continues at coordinate 2,656 of CBETCF010000027.1, read as the reverse complement.
CATCGCGGTACGACCATCAAGGCTAGTAGCGATTTTTAAGCGTACGTAAGGCAACTGTGTGCGCATTGCTTTCAGGAAACCTCGATTAAGGGCCGCAGCTTGCTCCTCTAACACTCCAATAGTGACCTCAATACCCGCTTGCTCTAGCAAAGCTACTCCGCGTCCTGCGACTTTCGGATTGGGATCAAGCCCTGCTATAACGACCCGTTTTATCCCAGCTGCTATCAAAGCTAGCGCGCAAGGCGGCGTCCGTCCAGTATGACTACAAGGCTCTAAGGTGACATAAGCGGTCGCGCCTTTCGCCCGTTCATCTGCTTCTTTAAGAGCGAATACCTCGGCATGAGGCTGCCCAGCTTTGGGATGAAAGCCTTGCCCAATAATTTTTGCAGATTGTACTATGACACAGCCCACTGCCGGGTTGGGTCTAGCGGTATATAATCCTTGCCTAGCTTGTTCTACAGCTAGCATCATAAAGTAGTTATCTTCAGCTTTTTGCGCGTGAGGTAATTTTGACATATAAATAGCTTAGTAAGAATGTGCTCAATAAAAAGGTTTCACGTGAATAAAATGTTAGAGATTAACTATAGAACTAGATCTAAAAATAACAATTAATTATTCGTTTTTATCAACAGGACGTATATTAGCAAGCTCTTGATGAAACGCATCAATATCCTGAAAGTCGCGATAGACGCTAGCGAAACGCACATAAGCGACATCATCTAGCTCCTTTAGCTCACTCATGATGATCTCACCTAGCACTTTGCTACTCACTTCGCGCTCGCCCATCTGCCTGACACGTTTTTCTACCCGACTAATCATCGCCTCTTGCTCGTCAAGAGTAATAGGACGTTTTTGCAGTGGTAAAAGAATAGAGCGACGCAGTTTTTCATTGTCATAAGGCTCAATTTTGCCGCTAGACTTGATGATACGCGGCATCACTACTTCTACCATCTCAAAGGTGGTAAAGCGCTCCTGACAGCTACTACAAAGCCTACGCCGACGTACTTGCGCGCCTTCGGCTGCTAGCCGCGAGTCCATCACTTTAGTCTCTGAGGCATTACAATAAGGACAATGCATAATTTTTCCTTTTCTTATCCTAGCGACTATATTTGATTGAAAGCTATTTTATTTTCCAATACAGAAACTACCAAATATCTTACCTAGTAAGTCATCAGCGCTGAATTCACCAGTGATTTCACCTAAGCTATGCTGTGCTTGTCGTAAGCTTTCAGCGACTAGCTCTCCTGCCTTAAATACCACCAACTGCTCATGTGCCTCTGTCAGATAGCCAGCCGTTCGTCTTAGAGCGTCTATATGACGAGTACGCGCAATCAGGCTATTTTCTGGCGGATGAAAGCCCACTTTATCACATAGCGCTACTATCAATTCTTCAATGCCTAAGCCTGTTTCACATGAAACATTAACTTGTTGATAGCCTCTCTCTACCATCTCAAGCTGTGCCGCAGAGTTGACGCTATCTTCGCTGTCATCATTAGTTTGATTGCTTAATAAGTCGCTTTTATTAGCGATAATCAACAAGCGCTTAGCTTCTGGTAACTTACCAAATAGCTGCTCTGCCAACTGTAACGGGGTACTCTCACCTTCTATATCACGGGTGACATCATAGACTAACAATAAAATATCGGCTTGAGTAATAGCGCTACGAGCACGCTCAATACCGATACGCTCGACGGTATCTTCGGTATCACGCAGTCCGGCGGTATCAGTCAGATGCAAGGTCAAACCGTTAAGCACCACTGTCTCATTCAGCGTATCACGAGTGGTTCCGGCAACTTCGGTCACGATAGCCCGCTCTTGCCCAGCAAGCCGATTTAGTAAGCTTGATTTGCCGGCATTAGGTCGACCGGCTAATACCACATGAATACCATCACGCAATAGCTGGCCTTGCTTGGCAGTGGCCAATACTTGCTCTATCTGCGCTTGCGTTTGTTCAAGCTTATCTTGAATCACCCCATCCGATAGAAAATCAACATCTTCTTCATCTGGAAAATCGATTGCCGCCTCGACATGCAGACGTAAATGAATAAGCTGCTCTAAGAGCTTATTTATCTTTTCTGAAAACTCACCCGTTAAAGAGCGAATAGCACTGCTCGCCGCCGCCGCGCTAGTAGCATCGATAGCATCAGCGATGGCTTCTGCTTGCACCAAATCCAATTTATCATTATCAAAAGCACGATAAGAGAATTCGCCAGCGGTCGCTTGCTTAGCGCCCAATTCAAAGACTCTCGCTAACAGCAGGTTTTGTAATATAACTCCGCCATGGCCTTGTAGCTCAATCACGTCTTCCCCAGTAAAGGAATAAGGCGCTTTGAAATATAACACTAAGCCTTCATCAATAACGCTGCCATCAGCTTGATAGAATCGACAGAAACTAGCCATACGCGTAGTAAAACTAGTCTTACCGGTTAATTGGCAGGCAATATCATAAGCTTTAGCTCCAGATAAGCGGATAATACCAACACCACCGCGCCCCAGTGGCGTTGCAATCGCAGCAATCGTAGCTAATCCGGATGTTTTATTCGCTGGTATCTCAGTAGAATTCACAACCACTCTCAATTAATCAAACCTCTATTATAGACGGCTCGACTGACACTGACAAAGTAAACTTTAAATAGCAGAGTTTGATATTTTTATT
>CBETCF010000026.1:0-15358 GCA_965534785.1 uncultured Psychrobacter sp. | reverse complement strand
GACATGCATCATTGAGTTTCATCACCAGCGTCGAAGCCAGAACATCCCCAATAGAACGACGTATTATAATAGATATAGCTAATTTTGGCAATAGGTTAATGCTAACTCGTTACACTTGATAACACACCTATGATAAGCATAGAAGAGTATCGTAAGTGCTAAATTACTGCTTATTTTTACTTTCTGAAGCTTTCGTGAAGGCATTACTAAACCATAGATTATCTTGCAGCCCGCCATCCATATTAGGTTTTGTTATATTGCGAGCCGCTTTAACATAGACCTCGTGTGATACTTTTGAAAATGACTGCCATTCAGCCCAGCGCTTCAAAACATAAACTGCTTTTGGCACATGCTCATCAAGACTGTCTGTAGTAGATTGTAGGGTTTGTAGCCAACGTGCTTTTAGCTCATCATTTAACTGATAACGGCTAGTCTTAGTGTCTTTTTTGTCAGCAAGCCACTTCTTAAGCAAGGTAGCTGTATCTGTCATTCCAGGACTTCCCTGAACTATGATAGTAGCCACCATTGCTCTAAACCAATAACCCAAAGCATTGCGCTGAGCGCTTTCATCAAGATGTGGCAATACACATAAAACAGCGTATAAGCTCGTTAGGCCATGAAGTATAAAAAATTCATTGTCGCTGCTGTGTAAGGCCGTTGCGGCAATAACAGTCAGCTCTTCAATTGATGAAGTTAGATCTTGTCCGATATCAGGCAGTTTAAGCGTCACCATCTCATTGAGAAATAGCGACATCGGCTCTTCGGGGTTATCAAAAGTGATCAAGCGCTGTTGAAAACTACCTCTATTTAGCCTTTTATAGCCTTCAGTTTTACTTAACCAATCGGCTTTTTCAGTCAATTGCGGTATTCTATCGTCATTTAAAATTTGCTCAAGTGCTTCTATAGGGCGTGGTGCATCAGGAGACCAAAGCTGATGTTCGTTATGGATTGAGCCAGTAGCTAATGGTTGGAATGCGGTTGCCATATATGCCAACCCTTCCGCTGCCATGTCAGTAGAGTCAACATCAACGGCCCAGCCCGTATGGATCACAGGGTGAAATGCAGCACCAGCCATTCCTTCTGATAGCATAGGGTAGTAGCGTTTAAGGCAAGCGCTTAACCCTAGCTCTGTTATCTTTTTATCAAAAAAATTACGATATAAAGTAAAGGCGATCCGAATAGACTGCAAGTTATTCAACCAGTTAGCATCGGTTATTTCTGTGTAATCTATCGGGTTACTGCGAGGCGCTTCTAACATTCCTGGCTCTCTTACAGTGCTTTGAGATGTCTCGTTAGTGGCATCATGAGTATAAGTATCTTGCCACCATTGCATTTTTTCTTGACTAGCACCAGCAGCGTCTAATGCAATCCAATTATGAGTGATGTGATTTGATAGGTAGTCACCATATTCAATGTGCCAGTTTCTACCACGCTTAAGCCACTCATGCAGATGTTCAGAATAATTTGGCTTTGAGTAAAATGACATGGGAATACCCTAGTTTGTAATAATCTTATAATGCTAAAGTGATGCTTATCTCACTATTTGGTATTATCATAAGAACATAAAAACAGATTTATACTATTTATAGTAATGGGCTATCAATTCTATATCAAATAGTTTTAAGTCTAAATACTTTAATTGATAATACAAATAGAATGTCGTCTGAGTTTATTGCAAAATTTTTTATACCTAGTTAACCTATCTGTTTGTTAGCGCATCTTATAAGCTTCATCCTACAGCATATTCTAATATAGTGTGAGACACTGAAATAGTTCCCAAAACTCTACGATTATTGATAAACAAAAAAAAGCCAGCAACTTTAAGTTACTGGCTTTCTTTAGACTTGATTCAAACGTTCTAAGGATTACTCTTCAGAATAGTTTTCGTTCTCGTCTTCCAATTCTTCTTCAGCTGAATCTTCGTTATCACCATCTTCAGAAAGAATAGTAACTAAGATGCTAGCAGTAACGTCATGGTGTAGCTGAATATCAACATTATATTCGCCAATTTGACGTAAAGTACCTTCAGGTAGCTTGATTTCAGCACGGTCAACTTCTAGACCTGAGTTAGTCAATGCTTCAGCAATATCGCGAGTACCGATAGAGCCAAATAGCTTGCCTTCGTCACCTGATTTAGCACGCATGATGACATTAACGTCAGTTAGTGCATCAGCACGCTCTTGAGCAACAGCGACTTCTTTTGCTTCTTCAGCTTCAAGCTCAGCACGACGTGCTTCGAACTTTTCAATGTTAGCTTTAGTAGCAGGTAGTGCTTTGCCCTAAGGGATAAGAAAGTTACGTCCGTAACCTGGTTTCACATCGACAGTTTCACCGAGTTTACCAAGGTTGACGATACGCTGTAACAAAATAATTTGCATGAGTCATTCCTAGTTAACGGTTAAATTACTGATGGTTGTCAGTATACGGAAGTAGCGCAAGAAAGCGAGCTTGCTTGATAGCAGTTGCTAATTGACGCTGATATTTAGTAGACGTACCGGTAATACGGCTAGGTACGATTTTGCCATTTTCACTGATATACTGTTTTAGCAATTCAACATCTTTATAATCGATGTGAGTGATGCCTTCAGCAGTGAAACGGCAGAATTTGCGACGGCGATAGAAACGTGCCATGAGTATTCTCCTTTAATTAGTCTTCACTGTTGTCGTTGTCGTCGCTATCGTTTTCACGACTGTCTGGACGACGAGTAGTTGCTTTGCGTGCGCGTTTTTCATCGGCATTCTTGGCTAACTGCGACTCTTCAGTGACAGCTTCGTCACGGCGCATAACTAGACTACGAATGATCGCGTCGTTATAACGGAATAATTCTTCAAGTTCAGCTAAAGTCTCACCGTCAGTTTCAATGTTGAAAAGAACGTAATGAGCTTTGTGAATCTTGTTGATTGGGTAAGCCAGTTGACGACGGCCCCAATCTTCTAAACGATGGATAACACCGCCATTGTCTTGAACCAACTTGATATAGCGTTCAACCATGCCGACCACTTGGTCGCTTTGGTCTGGGTGTACAATTAACACCACTTCGTAATGTCGCATTTGGACTCCTTACGGATTAGTAGCTATTAACCCTATGTTAATAGCAAGGAGATTTATAAGGTAAACTCAGTCTCAGCTATTATGATAAATAGTGGACAATAAGCTTAGGATATAAAGCGCCGTATTATAACAGTACTCAAGCTTTAACACAAAGGTTAATACTGTTAGATGAGAAGAAAAGAAAATAGCTATCATTTAAGTGCTAAAAAAACTGGCCATAAAAAAGCAACGACTAAGCGCTGCTATTTTATTACCAATTTGAGAAATGCTTGATTAGATTCACTTAACTTTAGGTTGCTTAATCAGCTGCTTACTATCTGCCTTCACCACTAAGGTTTTAGCTAATTTATCATGCCAACCCATATTCTCAGGGCTTTTTGAAGCCATGTAATAATGAATAGCAATCAGAGCGAAGCCTAAAAAGCTAGTAAAGGTAAATAGTAAGTTATAGATGATAATTAATAATACAGTGCGCGTCATAATAAGCTTGAAAAAAGAGGGTAGTCTATGAGTCGTTTGATCAACCACACGAATACCCGTTATCAGCTTACCTAAAGATTGTCCCCGCAGAGTAATAAATATCAGTTGTAAAGCAAATAAGCCAAACACCATCGCTTGCGACATCATTAAGGTGCCACTAGGAATGCTTTCCACTAGCGTCATCGAATACTGGTAAGCGGCATCCATATTTTGGATATCTTGAAACTTAGCATAGTCAATATCCATTTTGGTAAGCGCTAATACTAACGGAAAAATAGCCAATATATACAGTAGGCCATTTATAGCAGTTGCCAGCATTCGCGACATAATAGGTGCTAGGATTACATCACCAATGACTACATCATTAGCGCCAGCTACTTTATTACTGCCAGACTTATTCAATGAGACATTGTTAGTAGGCGTATGATTACGATTGGTAGTCATGTCTACTTTAGACTTTTTACTATTATCCGTATTTGGACGCTCAGGCTTACCATAAAGTCTGTCGATAGACAGTTTTTTACCATTCAAGCCGCTACTTGTTTTGCCACTAGCATTATTAATGTTGCTGCTAGCATTGCCATCAGAGTCGTCTGGAAAAACGGTGACATTATTAATAATAGAGTCATCGTCGCTGTCATTATGAGTGGTAACAGTATTATTAGCGGTCGATACTATATTCGTAGGACGATAGCTATATTGATTCCCCGTCAAGTCGCCGAGACGCTGCCAATTGGCTAAGCCTTCATGCCAGACTAAGTCATCAAACACTACTTCGCCTGAGGTCAGCATTATATTAAGCTGATCCAAATTATAAGGCCCTGCTTGTACGTTATTTCGAGCAAGAAAAATTTGCATAGTTAGTTATATCTTAATTCGCTGATTATGAATTTTAGCTTTTATAAGTCATATTATTGGGTCAAAGTTGCTTTTAACAAGGGGGATGCTACAGCAGCCCTGTCACAAGTTTGGCTATGCTAATAGTTTATTGTAGAGCCTTGTCATAAGTGCTGTCAGCAAAATATAGCCAAATAATAAATACGACTTAGGGTCTGCTCGCTGTCTTATCAAAATGAATGATAGCTAGCAAACAAACCCTAAAACGATAGCTGTTAAAGCCAATTACTTTAACTTTTATAAATGACTACTTATTAGCAGTCATTTATAAGCCACTATTTAACTTCTTCACCTGCTAAGAAGAACCAAGTATCTAAGACAGAGTCAGGGTTAAGTGAGACTGAATTGATACCTTGCTCCATCAACCAAAAGGCTAGATCAGGATGGTCAGAAGGACCTTGACCACAGATACCGATGTACTTGCCAGCTTTGTTACAAGCTTCAATCGCCATAGTTAGTAGCTTTTTGACCGCAGGATCACGCTCATCAAATAAATGAGAGACGATACCTGAATCGCGATCTAGACCTAGGGTTAACTGAGTTAAATCGTTTGAACCAATTGAGAAACCATCGAAGTGCTCTAGGAACTCTTCCGCTAATAAACAGTTGGTAGGTAACTCGCACATCATAATGACACGTAGACCATTCTCACCACGTTTAAGACCATTTTTCTCTAGTAGTTCGATAACTTGTGCCGCTTCACCGACTGTACGTACGAATGGAATCATAATCTCAACGTTGGTCAAGCCCATCTCGTCACGCACGCGTTTAAGCGCTTTACACTCAAGCTCAAAGCAATCGCGGAAGTTGTCAGAGACATAGCGACTAGCACCGCGGAAACCAAGCATTGGGTTTTCTTCAGACGGCTCGTATAACTTACCACCTAACAAGTTGGCATATTCGTTCGATTTAAAATCTGACATCCGTACGATAACCGGCTGATCCATAAAGGCAACCGCTAGCGTTGAGATACCTTCGACTAATTTATCAACATAGAAGTCAACTGGTGAGGCATAGCCAGCGATACGCTCATGAATGGCTTGTGATACTTCACGTGGCAAGCTGTTCATGTTAAGTAATGCTTTTGGATGCACACCGATCATACGGTTGATAATGAATTCAAGACGGGCAAGACCAATACCTTCATTTGGCATTTGTGCAAACGAGAAGGCACGATCAGGGTTACCCACGTTCATCATCACTTTGAAAGCTAGCTCAGGCATAGACTCGATAGAGTTGGTCTGAATATCAAAATCGATTTGACCTTCATAAATAAAGCCAGTATCACCTTCAGCACAAGAAGCGGTTACATCTTGGCCATCGACCAAAAGCTCAGTAGCATTACCACAACCAACGATCGCTGGTACGCCAAGCTCACGAGCGATAATAGCGGCGTGACAAGTACGACCACCACGGTTAGTGATGATAGCAGAAGCACGCTTCATGACCGGCTCCCAATCCGGATCAGTCATGTCTGAGACTAGCACGTCACCATCTTCAACTTTATCCATCTCATTTAAGTTGCTAACGATACGCACTTTACCAGCGCCGATACGTTGACCGATTGAGCGACCTTCACATAATACTTTGGCATCGCCAGTATTGATGATATAACGCTCCATGACGTTGCTGTCTTGACGGCTCTTAACCGTTTCAGGACGTGCTTGTACAATGAAGATTTGATTGCTATCGCCGTCTTTTGCCCACTCGATATCCATTGCTTGACCATAATGCTTTTCGATGGTCATCGCTTGCTTGGCAAGTGAGGTAAGCTCTTCAGTAGATAGTGAGAACTGCATGCGTTCTTGTTTTTCGACATCGACAACTTTGACAGACTTAGTGGTGCTGCCTTCATCGCCATAAATCATTTTCTTATGCTTGCTGCCTAAGTTACGGCGGATGACCGAAGGCTTACCATCAGTAAGCAGACGCTTAGATAGGTAGAATTCGTCAGGGTTAACCGCGCCTTGCACGACCATTTCGCCTAAGCCATAGCTTGAAGTGATAAATACCACTTCATCAAAGCCGCTTTCAGTATCTAAAGTAAACATTACGCCAGCCGCGCCAGTTTCTGAGCGCACCATACGTTGAACAGCAGCAGATAAAGCTACGCCTTCGTGCTCAAAACCTTTATGCACACGATAAGAGATAGCGCGGTCGTTATATAAAGAAGCAAAGACTTCTTTAATAGCAATTAGCACGTTATCAATACCGCGAATATTTAGATAAGTCTCTTGTTGACCGGCAAAGGATGCATCAGGCAAATCTTCAGCAGTAGCAGAAGAGCGCACCGCAACAGCGATATCTTCGCCGCCACTCATTTCTTCGAATGATTTACGCACGTCAGCTTCAAGATCTGCTGGTAATTCTTGTTCGATAATCCAGTTACGAATTTTCTTACCAGTAACTGCAAGCTTATTAACGTCATTAACGTCTAAGGTTTTCAGCTCACTATTGATCTTATCTAGCAGACCCGTTTCATTCAAAAAACGGTTAAAAGCATTCGAGGTTGTGGCAAAGCCACCAGGAACGCTAACACCCAAATCTGATAAGTGGCTAATCATCTCGCCAAGTGAAGCATTCTTACCACCGACCATCTCAATATCGTCTTTTCCCAACTGATCAAGATTGATTACAAGTGCTGTAGATTGCGCTGCCATGATAACTCCAGAAAATAAGGTTATTTAGTAAGGATTATAAAGGTGGATTATAACGCTATATTTAGATAATTTCGAGAGGATAATGAGAAATTTCTCGAAAAAGATACAAAGTTTAGAGTTTTTCGTTACTTTTAGATTAACGAGGTATATTAATGGCGATTTAACCTAGTCTCAGTAGCCCGAATGTGGCTGCAATATTGCTAAAACCTTTTTTTGATGGCGATAGGTTATGAGCTAGGATAAGGGCGACATTCTTTCAAGTCAGTAGTGAGCTTTTGGCTGTAACTTGGATTACTATTAACGGACTATTATGAGTATAATGTTAGCTATAAATAACGTGGTCACGCCATAATAATAAATACTCCCTTTAGCATTGAGGTCATAAGTTATGTATTCCAACAATCCATCTGAACAAAATAAGCCGACTATCCAGAACCGTCATGCTATGAGCTTGGACAATTCGCAAACGATAAGAAGTGCTTTTTTTATCTCTGATGGTACGGCTATTACAGCTGAGACCTTAGGCCGCTCTATTTTAAGTCAGTTTGCCTCTGTGCCTTTTGAGACGCGAGTATTACCTTATGTGGATAGTATAGAGCGTGCGGAAGACGCGGTGGCGCAGATCAATATGGCCTATCAACGTGATGGTTTACTGCCGTTAGTGTTCGATACTATTGTTAGTCCTGAGATTCGTGAAAAGATTAATTCTGCGCAAAGCTGTAATTTGGATATGTATGAAGGTCTTATTGGCCGCATCGCAGAAGAGACTGGCGTTGAGCCAGATGGTCATTCGGGACACGCGCATGATAATGTCGATTCAGAAACCTATAAAGAGCGTATTGATGCGGTACATTTCGCTTTAGATAATGATGATGGCGCGCGTACTCGTCATTATAGTATGGCGGATATCATCCTCATTGGCGTATCACGTTCAGGTAAAACACCGACTTCACTATATCTAGCATTGCAGTTCGGTATTCGCGCGGCTAACTATCCGCTAACCGAAGATGACTTATATGACAATCAATTACCAAAATCTTTGCGTGAGCACAAAGACAAGTTATTTGGCTTGGTTATTGACACCGATCGCTTAGTCAAGATTCGTCAAGAGCGCCGAGCCGGTAGTCGTTATTCTAGCTATCAACAAGTGCAACAAGAGCAGCGTGCGATACAAGGCATTTATATCTCTCAAGGTATCCCAAACTTAGACGTCTCTGAGATGTCAGTAGAAGAGATTGCCACCCGTATCTTACAAATGACTGGTCTAAAACGTCGTATTGGCTAGAGGACAGAATAAAGTTAATTGTCAGTATGCTGTCTTTGCTCCACACATAAGGTTGATAATATTATGTCAGCTTTGCTGCTATACTTTTTAGATGAACTAACTTATAGCCTAATATAGTGTATAAAAGTTTTATTAGTTAAGTAAGAGTATCTATTTAGTAGTTTAATTCTGATTATCCACCTTACGGATATTGCAAAAAAGTGTCTCATCAATTACGGTGGGCATCCTTCAAAGCTACAAAATCTTCAATGACGATTTAACAGCCCTATTCATAAGTCATACTCGATGTTTAATTAACATAAATTATCAATTCTAAAAATTAATAACTCATATAAATCAGATAAATTAATAAAGAGGTTACGATGGTCAGCAAAAGTAAAGGTGACGACACCAATGATACCGGTCTAGATACTAATACCGAAGTGTCAAACAAGGACAGTGGCAGCGCACCGGTAACCAAACCGGAACGAACGAAAGCGAGCGATACAAAGGAGCAGATTGAGCAAACGCATGAGCAAGTCACTGATGACATCATGCATCATCCCGACTTGGTAAATCCGCTTGATGATAAGCGCATTGATGTCAAATCAGGCTTCACCAAAGACTCACAGCGCATCAAAAGCGACAAGCACGATTTTGAGTACGATGCTGTCATTCTAGGAGCAGGTCCTGCAGGTGAGGCCGCTGCTATGAAGCTGACTAAATCGGGCAAAAAGGTAGCAGTCATTGATCCTCGTGAGCAGGTGGGCGGCAACTCTACCCATGTGGGAACCATTCCTAGTAAAGCTTTGCGTCAATCCGTTTTTAACCTGATTAACTTTCGCCGTGATCCGATGTTTACCAAAGCGTTAGAATATCAGCAAGTACCGCTAAACAAAGTGTTAGCGAATGCACGAAAAGTCATCCGTAGTCAGGTTAGTACGCACACGCGTTTTTATGAACGCAACCGAATTGAAGTTATTCAAGGCTGGGCAAGCTTTGTCGATGCCAATACCTTACGCGTTGAAACTGAAGAAAACGTCTTTGAAACGGTTACTTTTAATAAAGCCATTATTACCGTTGGTAGTCGACCTTATCGTCCTGAAATCCTAGATTTTGATCATCCACGCGTTTTTGATTCTGACAAAATACTACAGATGGATTATGTCGTCAGAAAGATCATTATTTATGGTGCTGGAGTTATTGGCTGTGAATATGCTTCCATCTTCACCGGTCTTGGCTACAAAGTGGATTTAATCAATAACCAATCAAGGCTACTCAACTATCTTGATAGTGAAATTAGTGATGCTCTGGCTCATGACTTTAGACAATTTGGCGTGCTCATCCGTAACAATGAGGAGATTGATCATTTAGAGACTCATGATGATCATGTCGTTTTGTACCTAAAGAGCGGTAAAAAAATCAAATCCGACGCTATTCTTTGGTCAAACGGTCGTTCAGGAAATACCGAAGGTCTAAACTTGGAGGCGATTGGCTTAAAAGCCAACAGTCGTGGTCAGCTAAAAGTTGATGATACCTATCGTACTGAAGTTGATAACATCTATGCTGCCGGTGATGTGATTGGTTGGCCATCGCTTGCCTCTGCTGCCTATGACCAAGGTCGCTGCGCTGCTGCCTTTATGGTTGGTGATGAAGATGCAGAGCCAGTCTCTAGTGTACCGACGGGAATTTATACTATTCCTGAGATATCTAGTATTGGTAAGACGGAACAAGAATTAACGGATGAGAAAGTGCCTTATGAAGTCGGCCAAGCCTTCTTTAAACATCTGGCTCGCGCCCAAATCATCGGTGAGCGTTCAGGAGTTCTAAAGATATTATTCCATCGTGAGACTTTACAGATCTTAGGCATTCATTGTTATGGTAATCATGCGTCAGAAATTATCCATATTGGACAGGCGGTGATGAAGTGCAATGCTACTCTTGAGTATTTCGTCAATACTACCTTCAACTATCCAACCATGGCAGAAGCTTATCGTGTTGCAGCGTTGAATGGTTTGAATCGGGTGTTTTAAATTTCGAAATAAGCTATCCTGATAATAATAAAAAAGCGCCAGTAAGTTTTACCGGCGCTTTTTTTTACTTAACTTACTATTAGTAAGCAGCGCTATCTTTTTGCGCCACGCGCCAACGAAAAAATAGTAGCAGCACAAAGTAAAATAACCACAATCCAGCGAGGGCATAAAAGCCAGTAGCCACTTGCGCGATGCTAGCACCCATTTGATTGAGCTGTACCGAAGTATTAATAGCTGGGGTCGTCGGTACTAGCCAACGTACGACTTGTAGAAACTCGGGCAGCTGATTAGCAGGCCACGGATAACCGCTCATAAAAAATACCGGTAATGAGCTAAAAATCAGAATCTGCATACTGCGTTCGCGTTGACGCAGCCACAAGCCAAATACGCAGCCAAGGGTCGCGACCGTTGGACAATAAATCATCAAAAACAGCAGGCTACCGAGCATATTTTTACCGCGTGGATAGTCATGTAGCTCAAACGCCCAGCCATAATAAAAGCAGCCTACTAAGAAGCTAAGCATACTGAGCGCAGCGATACGTCCTAACCAGCCACGAATACTAGTAGCGTGGCGGCGATTTTCGTACCAAGTGCCTATCAACATAGCGGCAGCTATAAGTAAGGTCTGCTGTAAGATAATGATAGACACTGCTGGCACCACATAAGCGCCGTAGCCTTCGGTTTTATTATACAAAGGCGCTATGCGTAACGGCACTGCCTGCGTATTCTGCGCCGCCGTTGGCATATAAGCACCTTGTGCGACATTCTTCTTGACCTCTATTCCCGCTGAAACGGTACTGACGGCTTGCAAAAATCCCGTCTGTACGTTTTTGTTCAATAAAAAATAACCGCCGTTACCTAGCACGCTAACACTGGCTGCTTTACCAGCTAGTACTTGCTGTTCAAGACCGGCTGGGATAATCATAAATCCTGCTATTTCATCACTCCATATTGCTTCTTTAGCTCGCTGTTCATCAACGAAATTAATGGTATTTAATTGCGGACTGGCGCTAGCGTAGCGGCTAATAGTACGAGATAAGTCACTATGATCGTAATCTACAATGCCGACAGGAACATTATTAACGACTTCTGAGGCATACGGCCAAGGATAAAAGAAGCCATAAATTACCGGCGCAATGACGAGCATCAATAACACGCCTTTATCTTTAAAAACGTCGATAAGGGTCTGCCAGAAGTTCGCCCAAAAAGTTCTAGCTATAGGATTTTTAACGTTATTAGCTGGTAATTTTGACATTAGCGTGCTCCCCAACGTTCAGGGTGTGCCAAGGCGCGCTTAGCAAATAGCGCCGACAAAAACATCGTAATCAGCACTGCTAATAACAAACCATAGAGAATAGGCAGTGAGATACTCATTGGAGCATGCATCTGTATTTGCGCAATATGTAGCTGTAAATAGTGAGTCAAAGGTAGGGCGTCTGCCCAGTATTTGGCGCTATCGGTAATAGCAATATAAGGGTAGGTCACGCCAGCAAAAGCGTAGGAAGGTACTGAGATAAAGCCAGTAGCCGATAAGCCCATGCGTAATGAAAACGATGCTAAGGTAAACAGCGCGCCAAGCCAAAAAGACAAAAACATTAATATGACGAAGGTTAAATAAGTGAGAATTATAGAGTCAAAGCCTACATTTTCTTGTCTCGTAGCTAACCACAAAGCTAGCGCCGCCCACAGACTATAAGCCAATAGTGGCCAAAAATACTTACCCAGTAAGCCGAAGAATAGTGTTGAAAGACTACCCTTAGTATTTGCTTTGTCGGTTGAATTGTCAGCCTGATTGTCACCATAAGTTGCATTAGCATCACTAGAGCTCTCTAAGCTTAGGTTAGCACTGTCAGCAGCAATAAAGCGATACCAACGTCCCAACTGCTTATCGCGTAACTCACGACCGATAGTAGTTGCACCCACTACCATTGCCAAAATATGTAATAGTGCTGGGATCACCGTAGAGCCCAAAAACTGCTGGTAGTTAGTAACGGTATTAAAAAGACTGGTACGTTGAATACTAATAGGCGAGTAGGCGATAGCGGCTTGCGTAGGAGCCATTCCTTGCTTGATCAAACGCTGAATCTCGACGCCGGCGGATAGGGTACCCGTCACCGCTTGGACGCTAGTCTGAATGATGCCAGAGTGAGTACCGTACTGCGCATTGACTTGCAGCAACACCGGTGAGGGTTTACTAGCTAAAATGTTTGCTGAAAAATTATTGGGAATCACTAGAACCGCATAAATGTCACGTTGCAATATAGCCGCCTCTGCCTCTGCTGGTGAGCCATAGAGACTGGCAACCTTGATATTAGGATGGGCATCTAGATAGCGCACTAAAGTATTGGCCACCGGACCATTGTCTTGATCCATCACGCCAATCGGCAAATCGCTAATTTGCGTCTGTGAAAATATCCACCAGACTAATAAAATAGTCGCTAGCGGAATCCACAAAATCATCGCTAAATCCCAAGGGTTTTTGGCAAAAAACCGTCGCTCGTAACTAGCACTGCGGAAAAAAGCCTTTATCAGACTCATGACTAATTACTCTTGGTTTTTTGAAAGGGATTGTTTAGAGATTTGACTATTATCGCTTTGGGGAGCGATATTTACTAAGACACTCATTCCCGAACGAATGCGTGTATCAGGAGTGCTTGGTCGGGCTTTTATCTCAAAGGTGCGCACATCGAAGCCATCATCATTATTTGTCGGTCTCCAAGTGGCGAAGTCAGATAAACTAGAAGTGGCGTAAACAGTGAAGTTTTTGGTATAAGGTTGCTCGGTTGCAGACAGTGCCGGAATGGTGCCGCTAAACTGTTGACCGATAGCGAACTGATTAAGATAGGTCTCAGTGACATTTAACACCACCCATTGATCGTCAGTGTTAACCAAGGTTAGTAATGGTACGCCTTGGCCTATCACTTCGCCTGCGCTCACTATGACACTATCGACAATACCAGCAATCGGGCTTTTGAGATTGGCCTCTTCTTTGGCGACTAATGCCTCTTCTAATTTGGCATCAACTTGCGCGACTTGCGCCGTTGCTGCTGATTTATCTTCAGAACGAGCGCCCTCCATTGCTAGCTCATATTGCAAGCGTGCTGCTTCCGTTTGATCTTGGGTAGCTTGATACTGAGCATAAGCTTCATCGCGCTTTTGCCTAGCCATCAGCCCTTCCTGGTAGAGACGATTGACACGCTGATAAGTATTGGCTGCTAAGTCTGACGCCGCTTTATTGGCTTGCCAAGCTGCTTTTGCCTGCGCAATTTCTTGTGGGCGTGCGCCATTCTCTGCTTTGTCTAATTGACTTTGTGCCGCTTGCTTAGCCGCTTTCGCTTGATTGATTTTGGCATTAATCTCCGGTGAGTCCATCTGAATCAGCTGCTGTCCCACTGCTACTTGATCGCCTTCCGTCACTAGAATCTGCGCTATACGTCCCGGTACTTTTGCCGCAATAGAGGTTTGCTGCATTTGCATCTGCCCTTGCAAAGTAATGCTCTCAGGCTCGCTTGCTTGATTACTTTTGAACAGTCCATAAGCGATAAGTGCTAGCACGCCAATAATCACCAGGGCGAGAATGACTTTTTTTAGAGTTGCAGACTTATTATCCCCAGCTTTGTTACGAGTGTAGGCGGGCACCGCTTGCTCTAGTTCGGCCGTATCATTAGCGGTTTGCTTATTATTAGAGAGATCTGCGTTATTCAAATCATCAGCTTCATTATGAGGTTCAGGCATGACGGCGTAATTCCTAGAGCAGTAAAATTAGAAGTAAAGGGTTAAACATCAACAGCAGAAGACTTGAAAGCGTCTAAAAACGCGTCTTAATCAGCTATGCTAAAGAGCTAAGGGTTTTCAGGATATATGCGGATTGCATCAGCTTTAGAGCTTTCTGTAGCTTCAAAGTTAAATACCGCCCCAAAAGCTACGATAAAGGCTGAATAATAGAGCCATAGCATAATGACTACTGCTGCTGAAAGCGCACCAAACTCAGCACTATAGTTATTGAAATTTTGTATATAAATAGAAAAAAGAACAGAGAGTAAGATCCAAAGAACGGTGGCTAAAGCGGCTCCGGGCATTAACTTTTTTAACGAGATAATGTCACGGTTTGGTGCGAGACGATAAAGCCCTAAAAAACTGATAAATATTATGCCAGTCAATATAGGCCATCTGCTCCAAAGCGCGATAGTCTTGCCTATCTGTGGAAAAGGAAAGTATGCCGCTACTAAGGGAACAATAGCGATAGATGAGATGGCTATAATCAACACAACCAACGCTGCAAAGGTTAGAGTCAAGGCGCGAATAGTGCTTGCTATAAAGCTGCGCTTTTGAGTAATACCAAAAGCGATATTTATAAGGATTATTAATGATTTTATACCTTTAGAACCCGCATAAAGCGCTAATAAGGAAGAGAGTAATAAGCTAAAAGTCAGAGCTGAAGCGGTATTAGAGACCAGTTGAGTTAAACGAGAATCGAGAACGTCATAGACTGATGGCGGTATGTATTGACGTAACAGTGAGATCTGTTCTTGCATCTCAGCAGGCGAGAAGGCCAGACCATAAAGCAGCACAAATACCGCCATTACTGGAAAAATAGATAAAAAGCCAAAAAACCCTACACTAGCGCAATGCGCCCAAATATTAGAATTATTGGCGTCGCTCCATGTTCGTAGTAGCAGTGATGGTAATTTTTTGACTTTCGCGGTTGCAGTATTCATAGCATTATTATTCGTAGTAGTGGATTCAATAGTTAGAGGAGTCAAATATTGTCAATCCAGTATAAAAAAGATACAGCGGAACTGGGATGAATTTTGCGCAGCCTCTGTCAGCGTAGACACAGCACGCAAGTAAAATTTATACCAGTTTCGCGTTGAGTAGTGTGCTTATTTTATTTTAATATTAAAAGCTTCTATTAGTTTTAGCGTTATTCACTATACAAAGTCGGTAGTCTTATATCAGCGGCATTAAGATA
>CBETCF010000025.1:0-15367 GCA_965534785.1 uncultured Psychrobacter sp. | reverse complement strand
AAGCTTGAACCTTCTTCAACAGTGATAACGCCTTGCTTACCGACTTTTTCCATCGCTTGCGCAATCAGTTCGCCAATTTTGGTGTCTGAGTTTGCAGAGATAGAACCCACTTGCGCGATAGCTTTTGAATCGTCAGCTGGAGTCGATAGTTTATGAATCTCTTTTACCGCTTCGCGTACCGCTTTATCGATACCGCGTTTAAGATCCATTGGGTTCATACCAGCGGCTACTGATTTCATGCCTTCTTGTAAGATAGACTGAGCTAATACGGTAGCAGTAGTAGTACCATCACCAGCAACATCATTGGTACGGCTAGCGACTTCACGGACTAGTTGTGCGCCCATGTTTTCAAACTTGTTTTCAAGCTCAATCTCTTTAGCGACCGAAACGCCATCTTTAGTGATAGTCGGTGCGCCAAAAGATTTGTCGATGACTACGTTGCGACCTTTTGGACCCAAAGTAACTCGTACCGCGTTTGCTAGGATGTTTACGCCATCCATCATTTGTTTACGGGCATCAATGCCAAACTTTACGTCTTTTGCCATGTTAAATTGCTCCATTAATTATTTTAGTTAATTTGCTTTAAATTTATTTGAATACTTAATACTGATTTGACTAGCAGGTTGATAATTAACCTTCTAACACACCTAGTACATCAGACTCTTTCATAATAAGTAACTCTTCGCCATCAACTTTTACCGTTTGACCAGCATATTGACCGAATAGCACTTTATCGCCTGCTTTTACATCTAAAGCGCGAGTTTCGCCATTGTCACGGATTTGACCATTACCAGTCGCTAGCACTTCACCTTGTGATGGCTTTTCTTGTGCTGAACCTGGTAGTAAAATGCCACCAGCGGTTTTTGTTTCTTCTTCTATGCGGCGCACAACGATACGATCATGTAAAGGACGGATATTCATCGATATGACTCCAAAAGGTTGATTAAAATTAAGGGTTTTATAATGTCTCAATAGACTTATTCATAAACCAAAGTACAAAGCTCACTTCTTAAAAAGCAGCTAAAAATTCAGTTCAAGCATAAGCTTCGAGCTTGTTACAAAAAGTGGGGGCAATGCGCTACTGCTTCAAGGGTAAAGCTAAAGAATTTACAAGAATGAGGCTAATAAAAAGTTATCAATAAAGATTAAGCAGCAACTTAGCTGACGAGATGTTACTAGTCTTGAATGATTAAGCTTTTGAGGTAACATGTGCTACAACAGGCAGACGCTTGATGGAGCTAGCGCCCTTGAAAATGTAACAAGGTATAACCATTATATAGCTAACAACGAAATTGTTATTAGCTCTAAAAAGTACTGTCGTTTAAAACAGTATTAAATTATAAAAAGATTAAATCCTATAAATCATAAACTTTTTCGCTAATAACTCTCTATCTATATAATAATTAAGGACTATCCATGAGTTTATTTTCATCTTCTATTAATCATTCTAACCCTAAAAAACGTAGCAAAAACAAACTGGCCACTATGTTTACTACTGGTGCCACTATCGCTGCTATCGGAGCTTTATCTATGACCGCCCCTACTCTTGCTAGTGCAAAAACCATTCAACCGTCAACTGCTGACTATAGCTTTGTCGTTGAAGATAAATATAAAGGCACGGCTACTCGCACCCTGAACAAGTCAGGTAATACTTGGAATTATAATGTTAAGGCAAGAGTGGCAGGAGTAGCTAGCGCTTCACAAAGCAGTACTTTTACTATTGCTGGTAATAATGTTAACCCTTCTAAAGCCAGTACTACTTATAAGCTGTTGGGTGTGGGCCGTACTCATAATCTGAGTTTCAATTCAGCGGGCAAAAAGGTCACTAGTAGTTATAAAGGTAAAACTACTACCTCTAATATGGCGCAGCAAGCTTTTGATGATCTAAGCTTAGAGGTGCAAATTCGTCAGGATTTATTAAACGGTAAATTCTCAGGCAATTATTACGTAGCTAAGAAAGACAAGGTCGAAAAGACGCCTTTTAAGAGATCTGGTAATACTAAAATTACGGTACCAGCAGGTACTTTTGACACGGTACGCGTAGATCGTATTCACGATGATAATAGTCGCTCAACTAGCTTTTGGTTAGCGCCGAGTCTCGATTATCTACCAGTAAAAGTCAGTCAAATTAACGATGGTAAAAAGATGGACTTAGAGTTAAGTAAAGTACGCTAAGTCCATAAACCTAGCTATCTAATTTTTGTAAAACTAAAAAAGCGGCGCTCTACTAATCAATAGAGCGCCGCTTTTTATGGTCTAACTTATATAGTCTGAATTAAATTATTCAGCTAGTACTGTTTTTCTACCTTATTCATCGAAGGTAAGCGCTTGAGCAAAATAAACAACCAAATATTGACTATTAATAGCAAGGCAAAGTCGACAATATAAACCATCAACTCCGCCCAACTGCTACCGTAAGCACGATCAAATAATACTAAGCCACTGCCCCCCAAATAAACCAAAGTCAGCATGCTACCGACCAGTAGCATATAAGGAGAACGTCCGCGCAACATCGTTGGGGTAAAAACAAAGGCTGGCAGTAGCCACAAACCATACCAAGCGATACCGCCTAAAATATCAGGGTTTGTCGGATTAAAGACACTAATCAGCACTGGTAATATCAGTAAGCGATAAGCTAACCAAATCAGCCAAGTTAGCCGTAAACGCTGCTGCATAGGCGCAATCGGTTTTTTGGGTTTGATAGCTTTAGCTGATTTTTTATTAGCATCTTTACTAGAAGGAGTAGACGTAGTGGACATTAGATACTGTATTTCCCTAATTTATAGCGCCGTTTTATTATCAAAATCATCATGATTTAAAACATTATAATCTAAACCTTGATTAAGAGGATTTAGCGCTTAGCGACTCCAATTGGCTTGCGACAATGCTTTGGCGGTAATGGCTAGACGGCGGCCTTGGGCAATGGCTAATTCGCGCTCATCATCAGATACCGGCTGATCGTGAGCAGCGCCACTGACATGACTGGCACCGTAAGGAGTGCCACCACGTTGAGTACGATTGAGCGCAGGCTCACCGTAAGGCAAACCAACTATCATCATACCGTGATGCATGAGAGGTAACATCATACTCAAAAGAGTAGTCTCCTGACCGCCATGCATAGAACCTGTAGCCGTAAAGACTGAGGCCGGCTTGTTTTGTAGGTTACCAGCTAACCAAAGGGTCACGGTATTATCCCAAAAATACTTCATCGGTGCTGCCATGTTACCGAAATGCGTGGGACTGCCTAAAGCGAGTCCTATGCAGTTTTTAAGATCATCCATAGTACAGTAAAGATCGCCCTCATCAGGTATAGCTGATTTGCTTGAAGTGGTATCAGGTGCGACTGTTGGCACGGTACGAATGCGCGCTTTCATGCCGGCTTCTTCTATTCCTTGAGCGATGGCGTAAGCCAACCCGTTGGTAGTGCCGTGATTAGAGTAATAAAGCACTAATACATAGGGGTCAATCTGACTCATGGGCAAAGCTTCCTTTTGAATATATTGGTATATGACACGACTTGAATAGCTATATTTCGGTACATTATGCCCGAGTCGTCAACTGACATGCAAATTTGCACTCATCAATAGCTCTAATTATTAGTAATAGCAAAAAGTAATTATGAGTGCTCATCTAGCATTTTGACACAAATAATTGACCATTGTAGATAGAGCATTTTGTTACACTATTGTCACCTTTATATTCCTACATGGTCGATATGGAAAAGTTAATCAAAAAGTTCCCTTTTTTGCAACAGCGTTGGTTTCAGTTCTTGAGGTTTTTGACTCGGCATTTTTTTGAAGATAACTGCCAACAAAAAGCGGCTTCGCTGACCTATACCACTATGCTGTCGATTGTGCCAATATTAACCGTGCTACTGATGATCTTGTCCTCAGTACCTGCATTAGCTGCTGCTAGGGCGCAGATTTATGAGGTTATTTATAGCAATTTATTACCTCAATCAAGCTTGCAAGTTAGTAAATATATCAATAGCTTTGCAGAAAAATCGACCAATCTGACCGCTATCGGGGTGATGATTTTATTCGTTACAACTATTGTCACTTTGACCACAGTTGAGCGCGCTTTTAATCAGATTTGGCGTGTAGAAGAACGCTCAGGTGGCCTCAAAAGCATGCTTCGCTATTGGACCATTGTTACTCTAGGGCCATTGGTACTGGGTACCGCTTTTATCGCCTCAAGCACGGTACAAAGTCTTAGCTTTTTAAATAGACAAATCGCTGGCTACGGTATTGACTGGTCATTCTGGGTACAGCTAGTCTCTATCGGTATTACGGTAGCGGGCTTCATCGGTATGTATTGGTTCATTCCTAAAGCGCGGGTTCCATTCAAGAGCGCGATGATAGCTGGGGTTTTTGTCGCTGTGGTTTTTGAGCTGCTAAGACATATCTTTGGTACGGTTATGACTAACTTTACCAGCTATGAGGCCATCTATGGCGCCTTTGCAGCGCTACCGATATTTTTATTATGGATATTTTTATCTTGGAATTTAATTTTATTGGGAGTGGAGATCAGCTATACCTTGACTATTTTTGAGACTGAGGAAGTCTACCCACGCCACCCCTTATTAAGCTTACTCGATATGCTGAACTTGGTTCATAGCCGTTACCTAAAAGGTGAAGTCGTCAATGAACAAGAGCTACGTAATGTTTTAGGTCGTAAAGAGTTACCTAAATGGTATATTTATATCAATTACCTCAAAGATAGTAACTTAATCACCATGACTGAAGATGGCGATTACGTGCTAAAAAAAGACTTGAGTAGGATGACGCTTTGGGACTTTTATCGCACTCTGCCCTATCCACTGCCTATTAAAGATGAGCTAGATGAGATGAGCGAAGAGGATCAACAGCCTTGGCTCAGCCTATTAGTGGGTCGTTTTGAGAATACTGAAGCTTTCGCTAAAGAGCAGTTAAACTTGCCCCTTGCCGCTGTATTTGCACATAGCTATCCCCGCAAAAAGCATGCGGTTAATCCCCATAAACATCATCGCTCTAATGATGATCATAGCCCGAATTTTGACCCTGAAGCTTACGATAAGGACAGTGACGAGAGTGAAAATGATAAGCCGAAAGCGCTCATTCCTAAAGGCGATGCTCCTAGAGATAGCTCTCACAAAGGAGCTTTCAATAGCAGTCATAAGAATAATAACAAGCCTAGACGTAACATTTTTAAGCATTCGCCAACCCCTACTGACGGTAACCTTATTACCGAAGCGGATAACCCACAACTAAAAAAGTGACTATAAAATAGTCATTATTAAAACCGCTGGTTATGAAATACTGCTTTTAACATGAACGCTGATAGATGGAATAATAAACTAGCATTTTGAGGCTTTAACGTTGACAACCGTTGACAAGCATTTGATAACAACAAGCAGCATCAATTAGCAGTGTTATCCATAGATTATTTTAATAAAGATAGAGACTGGGGAGTCTGCGCTAGTGAGTGATAATCAAAAAAACCAACAAAGCCTATTAAATAGCTTCACCGCCGCCAGCTTATATGGTCTGAAACAATTCACGGATTTATGGTCAAAGCAGACCTTAACCAACCTACCGGATCGCCTAAAAAACCTCTGGGAGCGGCTGTTAGGTTCTTATTGGTTTATTCCGACTTCCTTTGTACTGCTAGGGATACTGTTAGCGCCTTTATTAGTCGCTATTGACCAGCACTTTGATCGTGAGACGGTCAGAGACATCAGTTTTGCTTTTACTGGTGATGACGATGCCGCTAGAGCTATTATGACCTCTATTGCTGGTGCAGTACTTGGCGTAGCAGGTACTACCTTCTCTATCACTATTGCCGTACTCTCTATGGCCTCTTCACAGTTTGGGCCTAGGTTATTGCGCAACTTTTTGACCGATACTTCTAACCAGATAGTGTTAGGTGCTTTTATCGGCACCTTTAGCTATAGCCTGCTAGTGTTAAAGTCTATTCATAAATTTGACGTTAGCTTTGGGGTACCGCAACTAGCCGTGACCTTTGCCATTATTATGGCCATTATTTGCGCCTTGTTATTGGTGTATTTTATTCAACACATGGTACATGGCATCCAGGCTTCACACGTCATTCAGGGAGCCAGTACCGATGCCATTAAAAACATTCATTACTGGTATAGTGATAACTGCGATATTCAGCATCAGCGC
Organism: uncultured Psychrobacter sp.; assembly: GCA_965534785.1. Taxonomy (GTDB): domain Bacteria; phylum Pseudomonadota; class Gammaproteobacteria; order Pseudomonadales; family Moraxellaceae; genus Psychrobacter. The sequence continues at coordinate 9,203 of CBETCF010000025.1, read as the reverse complement.
GATGCAAACGATAAAAATATTGATGAGTATCTAGATTGGCCGGCAGCACCTATATACGCGCCAGCCTCAGGTTACCTGTTGCAGATTTACGTCGAATCCTTGATAGTGCTAGCACAGGACTATGGCGGCGTTATTCAGTTGCATAGCAATCTGGGCAGCTTTGTTACTGACAAAAACATCATGGGCTATTTTCATCAGCGTCCAGCAGATTCGGCTAGCTATGTCCAAAAAACTAAAACCTCAAACTTAGCTATTTTACCACGCGCGCCTGACTCTCTATTCTGGCAGCGTTTTGCGACTAGTATTCAAATAGAAAAGCGTCCTTCACATTCTAATGATATTGGTTATAGCTTAAGTCAAATCACTGAGATTGCGATTCGGGCGCTGTCACCTGGTATCAACGATCCAAAAACAGCCGTGAACTGCGTACAATCATTGACCTCTTGTTTGAGCATCATGATGCGCTGTCAACCGCCGAGTCCTTATCATTTTTATAGACCTGAACATAATAAAGACGCCACCGATATTACGGTTAATCAACCGCAAACCTCTATCCTAGCTGTGGTGACCAAAACTCCAAAGATCTCTGACTTTATTGATGCTTCCTTAGGCGAAATACGCCGTTATGCCACCGCTGATCTAATGGTGCTAAAAGCGCTCTGCCATGCTCTGACAGATCTCAATTATGCTAGGGTAAATAGTGCACAAAGACAGACTTTACTACACGAGCTAAAACTCATTGAAGCGGCTGGTCAAAACAATCTGGCCTATAGTGAGTTGGCTACAGACCTAATCGATATTTGCTCACAGGCGCGCCAGTTTATCCAAAGTGAAGAGTCTCAGCACCAAACCTTTGCTTATACTAGCAAGTTTGATAGGCATATCAGTAAAGCCTTAGAAAGCCAATCGAGCTAATTTAGCCTAACAATAATTTTTATTTCATTTACACACTTCTCTGAGAAATTTTATGGCAGCTACTTCCGGCTTAAGTATCCTTGAAATCAGTGCTATCTTTTTATCGATAACGGCACTGCTAAGCTATTTTAATCATCGCTTCATCGGCCTGCCAACTACTATCGGCGTCATGGTTATCTCCATTTTACTGTCTATTTTTGCCATATTTTTGGGGTTTTTAGGTTTCGATCAGCTGATAGATTATGAGATGAGCCTTCTAGAACAGCTTGATTTTACTGAAGTCTTGCTAGATGGCATGCTGTCGATGTTGCTATTTGCTGGCGCTTTGCATGTCAATATTGGTGACTTGCGACGTTATAAGCTACCCATCGGTATATTGGCCTGTATTGGCACTATCGTTTCAGCAGTACTCATAGCTACGGCCATCTATTTGATGCTACCGCTACTGGGTTTTGACTTACCGTTTATCTGGTGCTTGCTATTCGGTGCATTGATATCACCGACCGATCCTATCGCGGTAATGGGCATTTTGGCTTCTGCTGGTGCGCCAAAAAGCCTAGAAACTGTCATCGCTGGTGAGTCATTATTCAATGATGGTATCGGCGTAGTTATCTTCGTTATCTTATTAGGCATTCTAACGAGCGGTGATATTCCAACAGTCAATTATGTGGCGCATACCTTAGCGGTAGAGGCTGGCGGCGGTATCGTCTTTGGCCTAGTGCTAGGCGCAATTTTGTATTATATGATAAAAAGTATCGACAGCTATCAAGAGGAAGTACTCTTAACCTTAGCTGGTGTCATTGGCGGCTATGCCCTCGCTAGCTATTGGCATTTGTCAGGGCCGCTAGCGATGGTAATGATGGGATTAATGGTAGGTAATCGGGGACGCGCTTTGGCGATGAGTGACAAAACCCGTCACTATATAGACCTATTTTGGGAGTTAATTGATGAGATCTTGAACGCTATTTTATTTGTATTAATCGGTCTTGAGATAGTAATGATTGCTTATTCTAGCAACTTATTTATCGCTGGTGGCCTAGCCATTGTTATTGCTCTGTTAGCACGTTTTATCGTTGTAGGTATGACTACTAAGACTTTCAGCCGCCAACTGGACTTACCTTCTGGCGCTTGGAAAGTGCTGACTTGGGGTGGACTACGAGGAGGTATCTCTGTGGCCTTAGTACTACAACTACCTGCTGGAGCAGAGCGCGATATTTTATTAGCATTGACCTATGCGGTGGTGGTCTTTTCTATATTAGTACAAGGTCTTAGCGTCGGTAAAGTCGCTAAAAGCATTCGCGAAGATGAGCCATCAATAAAAACTACTCCATAGATGATATTTTAAGATCATCAAAAAATAGTTAAAAAGCTGAACAAGCAAAGAAGCCCTTACGTAGTTCATTCTAAGTAAGGGCTTTCTTCAATAACAGACAAGTCTTATATAGCTACTTTTATATCAGGCCCTTACGTTTCATATTACGATAAACTACAACCACGATAACGATATTGAGCAATAAAATAAATAATTTAAACCAGTCAAAAGGGCTAGTGAACAAATAATATAACTCAACCGGTATAAATATCCCGTAGCCTAGTACACTGAACCAGTAAGCCCAAGTTTTGTCCTGCCATAAACCGTAAGCTTCGATAAAACGTATACTCGCATAGAAGCAGATCCCTAATAAAAATAGTGACCAATTTTGGCTGGCGCGTTGAGCTATCCGCACAACACTCTCTATCTGCGGTGCTAATACTTGCCCAAAGTACTGTTGCCAAGAAGACGTTGCCGTCATTAGCCACTGTTCAAAATCAGCATGCCACAGCCATAATGAGATAGCTCCTAACAGCGCGCTTATCCCTTTGACGATCTCATAAATAGCTACGACCTTAATGGATTCGCTAGCTGTACTTTTATGACTGCTGCTAGTCTTAGGTGTTGAATCAGTCAGCTGACTATCCAAAGTTTCAATACCTGCAGAGGCTTGCTCATGTTCATTACTTTTTGATGACGATAGGCTTTTATTTTGCCTAGGAATATTAGGCAAAGAAAGTCTCCACTACCCGACCTTGCAGCTGTTGCGCAAAGAAAGGGGTGTTTTTACCATTGGACAGCATGGTATCGCTGTTGACTTGCCATTCAAGGTTAGGATCTACCAAAACCGCGCCACCAATGCTCTCATACTGAGTACTAATACCCGCAATTTTGGCCGGGTTGAGACATATTTTATCGACTAGTTGCTCCAAAGTTAATACCTCATCACGCACTAACTGACAGGCCAAAGCCATAAAAGTGTCAAAGTTTGAAATACCTGGCGTACTCTCCGCAAAAGGCGCTTTTTTGGCAGTCGCATTCAAGGGCTCATGATGACTACAGATCGCGTCTATGATGCCATCTTTTAGGCCACGGCGTAGCGCTTGCTGATCGGTATTACTACGCAGTGGTGGCAATACATAGGCTTGCGCATTAAAGCCCTCTAAGTTGTCATCAGTCAAATACAATTGATGCATAGCCACATCGCACGTCACCGGCAGGCCTTTATCTTTTGCCCAGCGCATAAGCTCTACCGATGATTTACAAGACAGTTGACTAAAATGCGCGGCGATTCCCGTCTCCTCTACCATCAATAACTGCGTAGATAAAGCAACGGTTTCTGCAATCCAAGGGATACCTTGTAGACCATGATAAGAGGCGATATAACCTTCGTGCGCTACTCCTTCATCAGAGAGGCTTGGCTCATCAGGGTAGAAGAATACTTTTAATCCAAAAGTTGCGGCATACTCCAAAGTACGCAACAGTACTAAGTCATTGGCAAAAGGCCTTCGCGCGTTAGAGACCGCGATACAGCCACCTTTTTTGAGACCGGCAATGTTGGAAGGATTTTGCCCTTTCAGACCTTCAGTCAAGGCGCCAAGAATGTGCAAATAAATGCCACCATCTTCTAGAGCACGCTCGCGCAAGCCTTTCAGCAAGGAGCCATTCTCTAATATAGGGTTGGTATCGGGCGGCGTAACGACGTGCAAAAAGCCATTAGCACGAGCAGCACGTCCTTCTGAGATTAGGGTGCCATGTTGCTGTTGCCCCGGTTCACGTAAACGCGCGCATAGATCGACTAAGGGCGGTAATAACCACATTTCACTATTAACTTCTAGGCTCGCAAGCTTATTAGTAGCCGTTGTTGATAGTGAATTCTTAAATGATTCTGGAAGTAAGTCGTGCATAGGATTATCTGGATTTGTAACGTTGGTCATGAGCGTTATTACCGTATCAATAAAAGGTATAAATAAGAATAAAATCGCATAGCGTGTCTAAATGTTAGTTCCCAGTCGCTTGGTGACTGCGCTGCCCTTCCATCGCTAAAGCTAATACTGCCATACGAATGGCTACCCCATTGCTGACCTGCTTTAAGATAACAGACTGCGCGCCATCTGCCACACTTGAGGCAATCTCAACACCACGGTTCATCGGACCTGGATGCATAATGAGTACATCAGGCTTCGCTAATGCGACTCGCTCAGGAGTAATGCCATAATGCTTATAATATTCGCTCGATGAAGCTAATAGCGGTGAGCCAATACGCTCGTTCTGTATTCTAAGGCCCATGATGACATCGCAGTCGGTCACACATTCATTCATGTCCTCGAAAACAGTTACGCCGAAACGCTCAATCCCTTTAGGTAAAAGCGTTCGCGGTGCAATCACTCGAATGTCTTTCACACCAAGCGTCTGTAGCGCACTAATATCAGAGCGCGCCACCCTTGAGTGCTTTACATCACCAATAATCGCTACTGACAGCTCCTCAAATGGACGTGGCGCTTCGCGATGAATGGTGAGCATATCGAGCATCCCTTGCGTGGGATGGGCATGCCAGCCATCACCGCCGTTAATAATAGCAATATCTGGGGTGACCTCTGTCGCCATGAAGTGCGCGGCTCCTGAAGCGGAATGACGTACCACGAAAATATCCGCCGTCATCGCTTGCAAGTTCCACAGGGTGTCGCGTAGACTCTCGCCCTTTTTAGCGCTAGAGCTAGCAATGTCTAGATTCAACACGTTAGCGCCTAGACGCTTTTCTGCCACTTCAAAAGTAGTCCGCGTCCGTGTGGAGGGCTCAAAAAACAAATTCATCACTGTACAGCCCTCAAGCTCAGGACGGTTGATAAGCTGGCCGTTGTCATCAATAAAAGTCTCTGCTTTGGCGATGATTTTTTGCAACTGAGCTTTATTGAGGCCTTCTACTCCCAAGAAATGGCGCAGGCTACCATCACTATTTAACTGTGGACGACTAAGAGACAGATCGAGCTGCTCATGAATAGTTTTAGGATCAAACTTGGCGTTTTCATTACGCGAAGTCTGGTTGGTTGAGCTAGTTCCGGTAGAAGTTGACATAGTAGCGAATCTTTATAATGAGTTTAAAGGGCCAAATACTTTATAGTTTAGTGATCTAATTTTAACTATTTTTGCGGATAATCACGAGCTAAATTAACACTCATATAGGTTATCAATTTTTATATAATCATAGAGTAAAAGGCAGAGAGCAAAAGACTTTATAGCACTTATTTGCTACACTTTACCCTGCTCGACTGCTAATGTCGATTTCAACTTATATTGACAGTAATCTGGCACTATTTGGTAAAGTCTGAGTCAAAATATCAGCTCTTACCTTGCGCCTGTTTTTGCAGCATACCTTTTGTGCCAAAACCAAGTGCAATGGTAGGCTAAGCACTATTATAGTGTAGCTGATTTTTGTAATGATAAAAAACATAATAAAATTACTAAGTCTCAAATATTAGCAAATAACTAGACTTTGTCTACTGGCTGAAATACAACATATATCTTATCTTTAATTATTCTTACGTATAACTAACCAAGCTATTAGTTATTTTGGTTATTAGCGATTTATCGACTACCTTCAACCTTTTTTACCTTTTACATTTCAGGAAACCTTATGATTACCTTGGCACAATATCTAAATGAGCATTCAGCAAACACTGCGGTCAGCGATCTTATCACTACTGTGACTGAGGTTGGTAAAACCATCTCGCAACTACTACAAAAAGGCGCGTTAGCTGATATCTTGGGTGAAGCGGGTAATCAAAACGTCCAAGGTGAAGAACAAAAAAAGCTTGATGTACTAGCTAATGATATGTTGCTAGAGGCACTGACAAAAAACGCTCATTGCGCTGGCGTGGCTTCAGAAGAACTCGATAATTCGACTCCAGCCAATGCTGATGGTAGCTTATTGATACTGTTTGATCCACTCGATGGCTCATCAAACATCGATATCAATATGGCAGTTGGCACTATTTTCTCCATCCTACCTTATCAGCGCCAAGGTAATATCAGTGAAGATAAAGACTTTTTGCAAGCCGGAACGCAGCAGCTAGCAGCAGGCTACTTATTATATGGCACTTCTACTATGCTAGCCTTGACCGTTGATGACAAGGTAGTCATGTTCAGCTTAGATCCTGAGAGCGGTGACTATTTATTAATTAATGATGATGTGCAAATCGCTGCCGACACTAGCGAATATGCTATCAATGCCTCAAATTACCGTTATTGGCGCGCGCCTATGCAGCAGTATATCGATGAGCTAATAGCTGGTGAGACTGGGGTGCGAGGTCGCGACTTCAATACTCGCTGGGTCGCTGCCATGGTAGGTGATGTACATCGTATCCTATGCCGAGGCGGTCTATTTACTTATCCTTTTGATACTAAGCATGCGAATAAGGCAGGCAAGTTACGCCTGATGTATGAAGCCAATCCGATGAGTTTATTAGTTGAGCGCGCTGGTGGTCTAGCAACGGATGCAGTTAACCGTATCTTAGATATTGAGCCTACCGACATTCATCAGCGTGTGCCTGTGGTACTCGGCAGTAAGAACGAAGTGGACTATATCAAGCAGCTGCATCTTCAGCACAGCGAATAACTCATACTTTTAAAATGTTATTTTGCACTTTATTATTAATCCAACTCTTAAAACGTTAAATGGCCTTTTATGATCTCTAATCCTACCGAGCTAATTACTTCTGATAAAAATCCACAGCTTAAGCTAGCCAAAGCTTTATTGACTCAAGCCCGCCAGCGTAAAAAGCAAGGTCAGACAGTCATAGAAGGGATTCATTTGATGGATGCCGCTTTACGTAGCGACTACCCACTTGTTCAAGTATTATTAGCTGAGTCTGCGCAGAATCATGCTGAAGTTCAGCAAATACTATCGCGCTTGCCTACTTATACCAGTATCTTAATTTTATCCGACTCGTTATATACCAGTATCCGCACTCTCGGTACTGGGGTAGATATCATGGCTATCATCAAGATACCGACATTGAGCTTACCGACAATTGAGAGTGACTGCCTGATCTTAAACGACGTGCAAGATAGTGGTAATGTCGGCACTTTATTACGCACTGCCGCTGCGGTCGGCATTGAAACCGTACTCTGTAGCACTAACACCGCACAAGCATGGTCTCCTAAGACTTTACGTGCTGGCATGGGTGCTCAATTTGCGCTAACGATTTATGAGAATCTAACTATTGATGATATTTTGGCTAAAGTCAAAGTACCTCTACTGGCCACTAGCTCTCATACCGATACACTGATTTATGATTATGATTTGCGTAATCCAGTAGCTTGGATAATGGGTCATGAAGGTCAAGGGGTCACCGACGAGCTGATGCAGTGCGCTACTCCTATTGCGCTACCACAGCCTAATGGGCAGGAAAGTCTGAATGTGGCTATCGCAGGATCGCTATGTCTATATGAAACTTTACGACAAAGAAATTATAGTTAATACTGAAACTGTCTTTAATAAGTCCATCGTAAATGATTTGTTGAACATAAAAAATAGCTAATAAAAAGCCCCACTATTTAATAGTGGGGCTTTTTTTAACTATAAACCTTGCAGACTTATAACTTAGATTTTGCTAGTAAGCTCAGGTAGAGCTTCAAATAGATCAGCTTCTAAGAAGTAATCCGCAACGCTAGCAATCGGAGCTTCTGGATCATTATTAATAGCTACAATGATTTTAGAGTCTTTCATACCCGCTAGATGCTGAATAGCGCCTGAGATACCAGCAGCAATATAAAGATCTGGTGCAACGATTTTACCGGTTTGACCTACTTGCATATCGTTAGGAACATAGCCTGCATCAACAGCTGCACGTGATGCACCAACTGCAGCGCCTAGCTTATCTGCTAATGGCTCAATGTACTTAGTAAAGTTCTCGCCATTAGCTAGAGCACGGCCACCAGAGACTACGATGCCTGCCGAGGTTAATTCAGGACGATCAGACTTAGCCATCTCTTCATTAACAAAGCTTGATTTGCCTGCATCTTGTACATTATCGATAGTTTCAACCGTAGCTGAACCACCTTCACTGGCTACTGGATCAAAAGCAGTAGTACGAACTGTCAAAACAACTTTATCTTCTGAAGTTTTGACTGTTGCAGTAGCATTACCAGCATAGATAGGACGCTCAAAAGTTTGCGCGTCTATTACTGCTGAGATCTCTGACAACATACTGACATCAAGTAATGCTGCTACGCGTGGCATGAAGTTTTTGCCCGTAGTAGTAGCAGGAGCTACGATATGGCTATAATCGCCAGCAACATCAGCGACTAGTAAAGCAATGTTTGCTGCCAATTGATGCTCATAAGCGGCATTATCAGCTAATAATACTTTGCTAACGCCTTCAGCTTTTGCTGCTTCATCGGCTGCTGCTTGCGCACCACTCCCAGCGACTAACACATGGACATCGTCGCCCATCTGTTTTGCTGCAGCGATAGTGTTTAAAGTTGCCTTTTTTAGACTGGCATTGTCATGTTCTGCATATACCAAAATGGCCATTATTTTTATCCTTTATAAGTTCGCGTAATCATTAATGTTTGAATAGATAAGGTTACCGCTACTGATAATATCTTTTATAGCGCTGAACCCTTAGCCAATATTAGATTACTTTAGCTTCGTTTCTTAGCTTATCAACCAACTCATCCACTGACTTCACTGTAATACCAGCTTTACGTTCAGCAGGTGGCTCGACCTTAGTAATCTGTTGCTTAGAAGTCATATCTACGCCAAAATCAGCTGGTGTTTTTTCATCAAGTGGCTTCTTCTTCGCTTTCATGATGTTTGGCAGCTTAGCGTAACGTGGCTCATTCAAGCGTAAGTCAGTAGTAATAACTGCTGGTAGAGTCAAAGCAACAGTTTGTAGGCCACCATCAATTTCACGAGTGACGTTGACTTTATCGCCTTCTACTTTTACTTCTGAAGCAAAAGTCCCCTGACCAA
>CBETCF010000024.1:0-15696 GCA_965534785.1 uncultured Psychrobacter sp. | reverse complement strand
ACATTACCGCTCTCTAAACCACGAGTGAACCAACTGACTCGCTGTTGGCTAGTGCCATGAGTGAAGCTATCTGGTGTTGCTGCACGGCCACTTGCTTGAGCGAGACGGTCATCGCCGATTTGTCCAGCCGCATTAATAGCCTCATCAATATCGCCGGCCTCCAAAAACTGTACCCGTTGTTGATTACGATTGGCCCATACCCCAGCAAAGCAGTCTGCTTGAAGCTCCTGCAATACGGACAACTGATTAGCTTGTGCCTGATTGACTTGACGACGAGCTTGGTTGACTTGTTGACTAATTCCTAATAAGGTCTGTACGTGATGGCCCACCTCATGCGAGATAACATAAGCTTGTGCAAAGTCACCAGCGTTGCCTTGGTTTTCCTGCTCACCAGAGCCTTGCTGATCGCCACTGATGCCAAGATTTTGGCGCATCTCTCGAAAAAAGCTAGTATCAAGATAAATCGTCTGATCGCCTGGACAATAAAAGGGACCAGTCGCCGCTGTTGCGCTACCACAAGCTGAGCTAATTTGACCATTAAACAAGATCAAAGAAGGCTCTTTATAGCTTTTACCACCTTCGCTAAATATTTGTCCCCAAACCTCTTCAGTATCGGCTAATACCACTTGCACAAACTGAGTATCACGATCATCGCTAGTCGCCACCTCTGTAGTACCAGTATCACCACCGCCTGCCACAACTTGGCCTGTCTGCAGCGCTGTCATAGGATTAACCCCAAATACCAACCATAGAATACCAGCAATAATAATACCGCCAATACCACCACCGATCATCTTACCGCCGCCGCTACTAGTACGTACGTTAGTGCTGCCTCTTCTACCTCGCCATTTCATAAGCTTTATCCTTCAATATAAAGTGGTTACTCTCTAAGAGTACTAACCATAAAAATAGTAACCATGATTAATTCATGCAATTGTAAAACTTAATTTAATTTAGAAAACCTAGAGCGACCTTCCTATTACCTTTAATAACATAGTTATTATGAAGATAACCTAGATATTGTTATTAATATTGATTATGATTAATAAATTACAATCCTATGTGAATATTCGTTACAAACGATAGGTTTTAGCTTATCATCATTAGATTCAAAGTCTCTAAGCCTGTTAATAAGCAATTGATTTTTATTAATATATATAAATATCAGCAATAATCTATAGTATGTAAATATTATTTACATTTTTATTGCTAATTAATCACATAAAGTCTTTTCATTCGCAAAAAAAGAGTATAGAATGCGTGGAAGCTGAGTAGCTGTAATCATCAATGGTTGAATATCAAGATGCATAAACGCATCTATAATGTTCAGCCTTTTATTATGGCTACCGTACCTTTTCATTTTCTGGAGAAAACTTATGAACGTTAAATTACTTGCACTAGCTGGTATCATGACTGCAACTTTCGGTTTAACTGCTTGCGATAGCAACACTGAAAACGCTGCTGAAGATTTATCTGACGCGCAAGAAGAAGTGCAAGACGCTTCTGAAGAGCTAAACGAAGCTGCTGCTGAAGGCGAAGTTGTTTCTGCTGACGCTGAAGCTGCTGTAGAAGCTGCTGAAGCTGATATCGCTGAAGCACAAGCTGCTACTGCTACTGACGAAATGGACGCTGAAGTTCCTGTCGACGGTACTACTACTAGCGTAGACGTAGCTAGCGAAACTCCAGCTGTTGATGCTGCTGACGACGTTGTAGTTGTTGAAGAGTAAGTATACTGACTTAGGTCATTAAACCTATAGATACAAAAAAGAGAGCCTATGCTCTCTTTTTTTATGTCTGTAATATTTTCATCGATTAACAATCATTATAAATTTTTTCTAATAATACTAAAAGCTGTTTTAATTCACTACTCTTTTAGATTAGCCAACTCACGCATCAAATTATTTGCCGCTTCCGCACTCAACAAGTACGGATTAAAATCGACAGTAGTAGAATACTTGAGATAAATAGCAGCATTATCTGGTGTCGGAGAGGCATAGTTCATCGACCATTTTGCCCAATCTCTATGCTTTAATTCGCGTGTTTCGATGATTTGCAAATCATGATGACGAGTATCTGCTATCAAGCTGTATAACAAACGGTTGATCTGAGCTCTTGGGCCTTCGAGCGTTTGTAAAAAGTAGTTTTTATTGAAAATCAGCATTCCTGTAATACCATTAACTGCGTTATTCTCTTTGGCCTGCTGCAAGATCTCGTTAAAGTCTTTAGCAGAGACATCTGGATTTGCACTACTAGCATAAGTCATACTAACTAAAATGTGAGCATCTAAAAGTGATTGTTCCATATAGTATCTCTTTTATAAGTAATATCGATTGCGTCTAGCTAGAGACTATTGAATATGCGGTACTATTCTTCTCGAGAAATCGTTCATGCCAGCTGATAGAGTGTCATTAGAATACTTTTCTATCTGTTGTACTAGAGCTAATAGCTGTGCAGGATCATCACATTGCTCTAAATTGAGCAAATGGCCCCACGCCTCTTCTGCTGGAGCATTAGTCTCGATATAAGCGGCTAGCTCTGATTTTGTTGACTCATAACTGCTAGTATCTACTACAGAGGTAGCAGAGTAACCCTTAGTAGTGACACCTACCTCTGAGCCGTTAAAGGTTTTATAAAACTCAGCTCCACTAATTTCTGTAGTAGGCTGAAGCTCAGCAGTGGATTCAAAACCTTCTTGACCTATAACTTTTATGTAGTCTAGTTCCAAAAGCAATTCAAATAGCGGTGTCACTCCCCCAAACTCTACAAACATTTTATCGTCATCTAATGTCTCTAGGTAGCTTTGATAGCTTCTCTTACCATCGACCATGATAAGTAACGTTCTAGCCTCTCGAGGTAAAATTCCTAGCGTACGATACTTGACTTCTTCTCGACCTAAATCGCTTTTTTTAAAAACATCGTTATATTTCATTGTTTTATCCAAAGCTAATATAAACATAATTACTACTATAACAAAGTGCTGACTAAATGAAACTCTATACTTTTGAAAATTTAAAAGTACTTTACTAATCACTTAAGCGCTATTGCAGTACTAAGATGATAGGTTTCTAACTTCAAGCTTAGCTCAATGTAATTTCGACCAAAAAAAAACCTCTATAAATTAGAAGCAGTGGTTTCTATCACTGTCTCTATTCTATAGAGGTTTTTTGAACTGAGCATTAACTAGGACTGATCACTAGCTTACTATAGCTAATAACTGGTTATTAATTGGCTCTACTTGCCGCTATGATTAACCGAGAAAAACTATTGCGCATCAAATAAATGCTGATCTACTTTTTGACGAAATTTCTGTCCCGTTTTAAAAGTAACTACCCGTCGCGCTGATACGGGTACAGGCTCACCCGTTTTTGGATTACGGCCTGGACGACTGTTCTTATCTTTGAGCTCAAAATTGCCAAAACCTGAGAGTTTGACCTCTTTACCGTCAATCAAACTTTCTGATAGTTCATCAAAAAAATTCTCAACCAAGCAGCGTCCTTCTTGGCGAGTTAGATTGAGCTGCCCCATTAGATGTTCGATCATATCAGACTTTGTTAGGGTACTCACAGTACAACTCCTGTTCTCTTTGGCAGATTTTTTGTGCGCTAACGCTATAGGCATTAGAATAAGCAACAATCACTGCCATAGGAAAAATTTGATTTATAACCCCTGATATTATAAAGGAATTTGTAATAAATTAATGCCTTCTTATCATAAAATTCTTTAATAATAACCAGTTAGCCAAAAAATAATGGTTATTAACTATCACGTAGTTGCGCATTATGCTGTTCGCTTAAGGCGGCAACCACTTTATCAGTAGTAGTTTTAACCGCTTCATCCGATAAGGTTTGGTTAAGATCTTGCCAGACTAGAGCAAAGGCTAATGAGCGCTGACCTTCAGGAACATTGTCACCTTGATAGACATCGAACAACCACAAATCAGTTAACAGCTCGCCCGCAGCGCTACGTATAGTCGCTTGTAAGGTTTGCAAACTGATCTCGCTATCGATCAGGATGGCGATATCACGGCGCACTTGTGGGAACTTGCTTGGCGTGATGATCGTCTGCTGTTCACGAGCTAGCTCTAACAGCGGCGCTAATGAGAGCTGAGCGACCCAAGTCGCTGGCAAATCAAGTTGTTTGGCCGTATTAGGATGCAGCTGACCGAGCCAACCGACATAATGATCATCTATATAGAGCTTAGCACTTTGACCAGGATGCAAAAAGTCTAACTCACTGCGCTCATAGCGCACACGCGCGCCTTCGATTAAAGCTGGCAGCAATTGTTCAACGTCATGTTTGAGATCATAAAAATCTATAGCACGGTTTTGATAAGCTTGCTCGTCCCAAATATTGCCCACCGCCACTAACGCAATACTAGGGGTCTGTACCAATTCGCTAATACTATGACCGACAAAGCTCAAACCAGTCTCAAAAAAGCGTACGCGCGACTGTTGACGATTGAGGTTGTACTGAACGCAGGGCAATAAACTCGATAACAAAGTACGACGCATGACTGCCAAATCACTCGATATCGGATTGGCAAGCGCCAACACTTCTCCTAAGGCTTCATCATTGATCAGCGCCTCTAACCTGGCATCACTAAAGCTAAAGCTAATAGCTTCCATATAACCAATATCGACTAGAGCTAACTTCATCTCATGAGTCAAATCAGCAGTATCATCATAGTCCATACTGACTTGCAAGTGAGGCAAGGTACTTGGAATATTATCGTAGCCGTAGATACGGGCGATTTCCTCAACCAAGTCCTCTTTGATACTCATATCGAAGCGATAAGAGGGTGGCGTACAACTTAGTACCTCATCTTGCTGTGTGATTTCAAAGCCAAGGTCAGTCAAGATACGAATCATGACTTCAGTATCAATATTGATACCTATCACCTCGCTAACTTTCGCTATCGGCAGAGCAATAGGCGCACGTGATGGTAACTGCTCAACATTTTCGGCCGCTACTATCTGTCCTGCTTTACCGCCTGTAACGGTAGTTATTAGCTCACGAGCACGGGCTAAAGCTAGCGTTGGAAGTTCAAAATCAACGCCACGCTCAAAACGTTGCGAGGCATCGGTATGCAGACCAAAGCGACGAGCACGACCAGCGATAGCTAAAGGACTAAAAAAAGCGCTCTCAAGTATGATATTAGTTGTGGTCTCAGTGACACTACTGCGTTTGCCGCCCATGATACCCGCGAGCGCCAATACGCCTTCATCGTCAGCGATAACCAGCTCATCACCGACTAAAGTTAAAGTTTGGTCGTTGAGTAAAGTAACGCTCTCTTGTGGTTTGGCCAAACGCACCTGAATATCACCTTTAATAGTATCGGCATCAAAAGCGTGCAGAGGTTGACCCAGCTCCATCAAGATATAGTTGGTCACATCGACCAAGAAATTATGAGTACGTAGTCCTGACTGGATCAGTGCATCCACTATCCATTTTGGCGTATCAATACTGCGATCGATAGTACTAATGGCTTGCAGCAGATAACGTGGGCACTGCTCTACTGCTTCTACCTTAACTTCAGGCGTTTTGACCGTATTATCGGCAGCAAACTCTAGATTAATCTCAGGTAGCTGCATGGCAAGCTCATTAATAACCGCTATTTCGCGCGCGATACCACGCACACTAAAGCAGTCACCGCGATTTGGGGTGATAGAGATATCCAATATTTGGTTATCAAGTCCCAAATACTCGCGGATATCGACACCGACAGGCGCATCATCTGCTAGCTCCAATAAGCCATCAATACTATCAACTAGATCTATCTCGGAGGCACCGCAGAGCATACCGTTGGATTCAACACCACGTAGTTCGCTTGCTTTAATATGGAAACCTTCACTATTATCCGTAGGCAATACGGCACCAACAGTAGCCACTGGCGCTTTCATACCGACGCGGACATTGGGTGCGCCGCAGACAATTTGTATCAGCTCATCATTGCCAATATTGACTTGCGTGACTCGCAGTTTATCGGCATCAGGGTGAGGCTCAACACTGACTACTTCCCCAACTACAACGCCAGTAAAAGGACACGCTACCGCAAATTGATCATCAACCTCAAGCCCTGCCATCGTTAGCTGTTCAGCCAATTGTTCGCTAGTATTGGCGGGATTCACCCATTGACGTAACCATTGTTCGCTAATTTTCATAAATATCTCGAATCTGAATTTTATAATAAAGATTTTGCAGTAAAGTGGCGTATCGAAAACCGACTTCTTAAAGACAAGCTCATGACGGATAACTATTTAACCAATAGCTATTTAGCCAAATTGCTTCAAAAAGCGCACGTCGTTTTGGAAAAACAGACGCAAATCATCGATACCGTAGTACAGCATGGCAAAGCGCTCAATACCCATTCCAAAAGCAAAACCAGTATATTTATCGCTATCAATACCGCAGTTAGTCAACACTTGCGGATGCACCATACCGCAGCCCATGACCTCAAGCCATTTGCCATTGTCATCTAAGATATCTACTTCGGCTGAAGGTTCAGTGAAAGGGAAAAATGAAGGACGAAAACGCACGGTTAGTTCTTTTGCAAAAAAAGCTTCTAAGAATTCGCTAATCAAGCCTTTTAGCTCAGCAAAGGTACTGGATTCAGTGACCATTAGTCCTTCTAACTGATGAAACATCGGCGAATGGGTTTGGTCTGAGTCGTTACGATAAACGCGGCCTGGGCAGATAATGCGAATAGGTGGCGCGCTCTGCTCCATAGTGCGAATTTGCACCGGACTAGTATGCGTACGTAATAAATAGTGCGCATCGAAATAAAAAGTGTCATGCATAGCACGGGCAGGATGGTGCGAAGGAATATTCAGCGCTTCAAAGTTATAGTAGTCGCTCTCAACTTCAGGGCCGGTCGCCACATTGAAGCCTGCTTGCACAAAGAACTGCTGCATACGCTGAGTAATCATCGTTACTGGATGCAAGTGACCTTTTTGTGCGCCGCGAGCTGGCAAAGTAATATCAATACTCTCCTTTGCCAGCTTAGCATTTAGCGCGGCAACCTCTAGCTGTTGCTGCTGCTCGGTCAAAGCTTGTTGGATAGCGCTACGAACTTGATGCAACCAACCGCCATACCTTTTTTTATCATCGGCATCAAGCTTACCCATTTGCTTCGACCAATTTGTCAATGGGCTCTTCTTACCGGTGAGCTGGACTCGCTGTTCTTGTAGTTCTGATACGGCTGTAGCTTGCGCAACTAGCGCAACGGCAGCAGCAGCAAAACCATTTAGCTGAGCTTCATTGAGCTCATTTAACTGCGATGATAACGTCGGTAGCGCCGACAAATCGGTGGCAACAGGGGTAGTCATAAGACGCATTATTCCTGAGATAAACAGAGTATAAATAGTAAGGGTTTGAACCCCTATAAATAGAAGCATAAATAACATATAAAAAAAGCCACCGACTAGCGGTAGCTTTTATTAATATCGACCTAATAATGCCTATTAGCTTACTGCTAGCTACTTAATCATTCAGTAGCTAGAGGGAGGCTAATATTTAGGCCAATTCAGCTTTCGCTTTTTCGACCAATACACTAAAAGTAGCCGCATCGTGCATAGCGATGTCAGCTAGAACGCGACGATCGATATCGATGTTAGCTTTTTTCATGCCGTTGATAAAGCGGCTATAGCTTAAACCGTTTAAGCGTGCGCCAGCATTAATACGGGCAATCCAAAGACGACGGAAAGAACGTTTTTTGTTACGACGGTCACGATAAGCGTATTGACCCGCTTTCGTTACTGCCTGTACTGCTACACGATAAACACGTGAACGGGCACCGTAGTAGCCTTTTGCACGTTTTAGGATTTTTTTGTGACGGCGATTTGCCTGTACACCACGTTTTACACGGGCCATAATTTACTCCAAGATTCTTTAAATATAGTAAGCGATATTGAATTGCAAAGATCGATTAGATGTATGGGCACATACGACGAACTGCTGCTTCGTCAGACTTGTCCACCATCTTAAGACCGCGCAACTGGCGAATACGCTTAGCTGATTTCTTGGTCAAAATATGGCTTTTGAATGCTTGCTTGCGCTTGAAGCCATTCGCTGTTTTTTTGAAGCGTTTAGCGGCACCGCTTCTGGTTTTCATCTTAACTTTCATGATGACTTGCCTCTTTGTCTTTGATAGAACCTGGTCGTCAAACAATCATCATCAGCGATTATTAAAAATCTGCCAATCAATCAACTATTTGCCTCGAGGTGGGAGGCGCTATTTTAGCAGACTCGCTACTGATTTGCCAATCAAAGTTTTAACTTTAACCATTAGGTGAAGAAGTACTCTTCATAGAGCGCTCATTTGCTCTAAAAACACTCTGTTTCCTGCCTTCTCGATAGCTATTGCTACTCTTCACTGTTAAACCTGTTGAAATTAGGCTTGTGCTATGCTTAACTGACTATATATCCATATAAATGAATGTATATAATACTACAGATAACATGAGTTAGAGTTCACATACTTTAAAACCCTTACCTTTATATCTCATCCGTAGGAGATACTAGCGATGATTGCAACAGATCGAGAATTAGTCTTCGATGATACTGTGTTCGTATTTGAAACGGTCATGCGGGTAAGAAATGGTGAAATTGGAGTTGGTAATTACTTAACTCTAGAGTCTCTTGCTCATTTACTTTGTGAGACTCGAGATCGATTTTTATACGCCAAAGGCATTCAACAGATTCAGGCTGATTATCAAGGCCTAATAGTAGACGATGTACAGTTGAGCCTTATTAGTATGGTGCGGGCGCGTGAAGAGCTGCTATTCGAGGTTGGCGTGCAGCAGCTATCTAGTGAGGGCGTCGATATAAATATAAAGGTCACACGCATGCACGATGGCTCGTTAGTAGCCCAATCACGACAGCATTTGGTTAATTATGATTACCGTTTAAATAAGATTACCACTCTCAATAAAACTCTCAAACTGGCCCTTGATCAGAGTAATAAAGCAGGCGCTTAACCAATACCCTCTCCTCTACCCTTTCTCCTCAATTTTTCCAGAATTGCATATCGCATTCAAGCGGTCTGTATAGTATTATCTATGGCAGATTATAGTTAACAAAT
Source organism: uncultured Psychrobacter sp. (assembly GCA_965534785.1). Lineage (GTDB taxonomy): Bacteria > Pseudomonadota > Gammaproteobacteria > Pseudomonadales > Moraxellaceae > Psychrobacter. The sequence continues at coordinate 6,617 of CBETCF010000024.1, read as the reverse complement.
TCCTTAATCTCATTTTCTCCTCTTCTATAAGATGACAGATACGCTATGACTGTACCTGCTTGGCTCACCGCCATAAAATTTAACTCAAACGGCCTCATTCCTGCTATTGCTCAAGATGAGCAATCGGGACGTATTTTGATGATGGCCTGGATGAATAGTGAGGCGCTACAATTGACAGCGCAAACCCAAACCGCGGTCTATTTTTCTCGTTCACGTAATAAGCTGTGGCATAAAGGTGAAAGCTCTGGCCATACTCAACAAGTACATGATATCCGCTTAGATTGCGATGCCGATGTGATCGTTTTGAGTGTGACGCAAGTGGGTGGTATCGCTTGTCATACTGGCCGAGAATCTTGCTTTTATCAGCGTTTGGATCTATCTGGAGCTGAGCCCTCTTGGCAAGCCGTTGAGCCTGTATTGAAAGATCCTGCTGATATTTATAACTCTAAACAAACACAGTCAGCGGCTCAGCCTATATATGGCAAGGAAGATAATAATGAAGTTAACAACAGTGAGCCTAACACTATAACTGAGCGCTCTATTTTACAGCAGCTCGATCAAGTCTTGGCAGAACGCAAAAAAGCAGAAGCTGATAGCTCTTACGTGGCTAGCCTCTATGCTAAAGGACTGAATAAGATCTTAGAAAAGGTAGGCGAAGAGGCGACCGAAAGCATCATTGCAGCGAAAGATTTAGCTAGTAGTGATGAGCAAGTAGATAAAGTGGCTTATGATGCGGCGCGCAAAGAACTTATTTATGAAGTAGCGGATGTTTGGTTTCATAGTCTAATCGGACTGGCTTGGTTCGATATAGAGTCTGAAGCGGTACTCAGTGAGTTAGGACGGCGTTTTGGTCTATCAGGTATTGATGAGAAAAACGCTCGTTAGCTTTTTGCGCTCCATCAATTTTTACTATCCCTTTATTAGGTTTGCTTAGAGCGGATTATAACTTTAGTAAGCTCTATTGTTTTTACCTTTTCAAATCCCATGCAGGTTATAATAGAGTATTAGGGCGTGTTATACATTCACAAGAAGACACTGCTGATAGCTAAAATAGGTCTAGTATACTTAACATTGTTAGTTTGCTAACGCCTAAGTATACTTATAGAGACATAGTTTAATAAACTCAAAATACTAGGTTATAAGGATAACGTTATGGGTAGTTTTTCCATTACGCATTGGCTCATTCTCTTAGTGGTCGTGGTGGTCGTATTTGGCACCTCAAAACTCAGAAATGCTGGCAAAGATTTGGGCGGCGCGGTAAAAGGTTTCAAAGAAGCGGTCAAAGATGAAGAGGCCGATAATATTAAAAAGCATCGCGTACTCGATCATGACAATAGCGCTAACGGTTCCAATGACAACCTGACAGGTACCAAAGTTGATGATATCAAAGTCAGCTCTACTGCCGATGATCAGCACAAAGTTTAATATTAGCAATTGTGAAATTAGTAGCTGCGCGCTGTTTGTAAGCTGCATTGGAATAGTGATGTTCAACGCTTATGTTTGATATCGGGTTTTCTGAACTATTAATGTTCGGCGTTATCGCCTTGATTGTCTTGGGGCCAGAAAAACTGCCACAGGCCGCCCGTACGGCTGGGCAATGGTATGCCAAAATTCGCCGCACCGTTTCAACCTTGCAGTCTGAGATAGAAGCTGAGCTTGATCTCGCTGAAACTCGCGAACAAATGCAAAAAGAGCTAGCGAAAATTCGTCAGACTGAAGCAGATATGAAGCGTGAAATGTCAGAGATGCGCGGTAATATGAAAGCCTTTGAGTCTTCGCAAAATCAAAGCCTTAAAGGTGGCGATAACAAGGCTGTAGATCTTGAAAAGCATCAACCCAATAATCCTGACAATAATATGGAATCAGAGCTAGCCACAACCTCAGATTTTGATTACGCTTATCATCAAGATTCAGCAATAGATAAACCATCAACTGCTGCTAACTTAGATAAAAACACCACTCAAAATGAAGGGTCAGATGATACTGACTCCACTAATCGCGATAGCCTAACCAAAACTGCTAGCCAGCCTACTTTGACTCGTCCGTGGGAGAGCATGTGGTTTCGTCTTGGCGCTTATGATAAAAATCGGCGCCTGCCTGCTGCCCCTTATTTGCCCAATTACAAAGCTGATATTCTTTTATACACCCAAGCACCTGAGCACTCCTTAGTGAATAAGGAGAGCGATAAATGAAACTATTCAAACGACGCAAAAGTCGGCAAGAAAAAATAGCTTTTGATGAGCCAGCCGACACAGCGGATAATGAGGCTATCGGTAGTGAAGATGAGGATAATCAGTCGAAAGACTTATTAGGCTCTCTCGCTGATATGCCTATCACCGAACACCTAATTGATCTACGCCGACATTTAATCAAAATCAGTGTGGCAGTTTTGGTGATATTTTTGGCCTTAGTTGGCTTTTCGCGTGAGCTTTATGATTTTTTATCTGACCCGTTAGTCGCGCAACTGCCGGCCAACTCGACGATGATCGCCACCGATATTACCTCTAACTTTATGGCGCCGATTCGCCTGACCATATTTGTCGCCGCATTTTTTGCTATGCCTTATATTCTCTATCAAATCTGGTCCTTTGTAGCGCCTGGCTTATATAAAAAAGAGAAAAAAGTCGCTATTCCAGTACTGTTATCATCGATAGTGTTGTTTTATGCCGGGGTAGCTTTCGCCTACTTTGTGGTGCTTAAAGGCGTGCTGAAATTTTTCATTGTCTTCGCTCCTCAAAACGTATTGCCGATGACGGATATTGACAGCTATCTCAGCTTTGCGCTAAAGCTGTTTATGGTGTTTGGACTAACCTTTGAGATTCCAATAGTAACCTTGCTATTGATATTAGTGGGTATCGTCTCGATTAAGAGTCTAGAAGATAAGCGACGCTATATTATAGTGGGCTGTTTTGCCATATCGGCAGTAGTGACACCCCCCGATGGCGTCTCTATGCTGATGTTAGCCTTTCCGATGTGGTTATTATTCGAGCTAGGATTATTTCTAGCGAAGATTCTGATTAAAGAAAAAAAAGAGGATTTAATTGCTGATAGCTCAGACCGTTAAGAGAATCAATCTTCGCGTCTCTCCTCTTCTAATCAGCCATTGTCTACGCAGTGGCTTTTTTTAGCCCCATTGATTTTATTTCCCATTCCATTTTTATATTTAGGTAGCTATTTATGTCTACATCGATGCCCGCGTATATGACTGATCCTACTGATGAGCAGCTGAGCGCGCTAAATATGGCGATGGATCACAAATCATTTAAAGTAGTAGCTTATGCCGGTGCGGGCAAGACCACGACGCTAAAACTCATTGGTGAGCGCTTGCGTGGACGCGGCTTATATTTAGCCTTTAACAAAGCCATTGCTAATGATGCACGGGCGAAATTCCCAGGACATGTGGACTGTCGGACTTTTCACTCGCTTGCCTATCGACATGTGCCGCGTGATATCACTGCCAAGCTATCATTGCCAAGATTTTCACCCAAACGTTTAGGCGATGATTTAGGGCTGCAGCCGGTACAAGTGCGTCGGCAGATAGAAGGCTCTAATAAATATATTACTTTGACCCCAGCGCGGCTTTCAAGATTTGTCAGTGATGCGGTCAGTAATTTTTGTAGCACCCATGCCAGCTATCCGGCACCAAGACATCTCGAATTTCCTAAATGGCTCGATGATTCTGACGCTGAGCAACTACGTGAAATGCTCTACCCTGCCGTTGAGCAGCGTTGGCTACAGTCTATTGATGCGCGTCATCCTGCGGGCATTGGCCATGATATTTATCTTAAGCTTTGGGCTTTATCGAAGCCTAGCATTCCAGCGGATTTCATCTTATTTGATGAAGCGCAAGATGCTGATCCATTGATGATGGGTATTTTGACCCAACAATCCAAGCAAGTCATCTATGTTGGCGATGCCCACCAGCAAATTTATGAATGGCGCGGGGCGGTCAATGCGATGAAAAAGTTGCCGCTACCGCAGACCCTGTTAACGCAGTCGTTTCGCTTTGGCGAGCCTATCGCTGACGTGGCTAATACTTTGCTCAAAGCCTTGCAAGAAGATGTGCCATTAAAAGGTAATCCTAATAAAAACTCTTCGACTGAAAAAGGGCTAATACATAGTAAAAAGGATGCGATACTCTGCCGTACCAACGCCGCCGCTATGTCACAGTTATTAACAGGGCTAAAACTAGGTCATCGCGTGGCGCTACAGGCCGATACCGAACGCATGCTAAAGTTTTGCCAAGCGGCAGAGAATTTAAAAAATGGTAAATCCGCTTATGGTGTGCCGGAGCTAGCGTATTTTTATAATTGGTCAGATGTGCAAGAATACTCGGAAACTAACGAAGGTAGCGATCTAAAAACTTTAGTCAAACTGGTCGACGATCATGGTACTAGCGTATTAACTCGCGCGGTAAATAGCTTAACTCGAATTGAGAATGCGGATTATGTGATCTCAACTGCGCATAAAGCAAAGGGTCTAGAATGGGGCAAAGTACAGTTAGATGATGACTTTTATTATGATGTCACCACTAACGGTATTAAGATTAGTCCTGAGGAATTACGCTTGCTCTATGTGGCTTGTACTCGAGCACAATCAAACTTAGACATTCATAACATTCAGCCGCTAATCTCAGGATTGCAGACGGGTAAGAAGGTTATTTTTGGTTCTTAAGTTATAATTTTTAAAATCTTCATTCTTACCTTATATAACTGATTATTAATGGCTACTGACTTGCAACGCTCGCTAAATAATACCAATACCTTATTTAATAACCCCGTCCGCCTCCTCGCCCCAATGGAAGGTTTAACCGATCCTTTAATGCGGCAAATCCTGACTCAGATTGCAGCCGATTTAGGCCGTCCTTATGATTGGTCAGTCAGCGAGTTTATTCGGGTGACTCAGCATGTCTTGCCTGCGCACGTTTTCTATAGATACGTACCAGAATTACATCATGATGCCAAGACCGCTTCCGGTACGCCTATTCATATTCAACTGCTTGGTAGCGAAGCACAGTTGATGGCGGAAAATGCCGCTTATGCATGCGAGCTTGGGGCACCTGCTATCGATATTAACTTTGGCTGTCCAGCCAAGACTGTCAATAGTCATCGCGGTGGTTCAGTGCTACTTGATGAGCCAGAAGTGATGTATGAGATTATCAGCGCCGTACGTCAGGCGGTACCTAGCCATATACCTGTGTCGGCTAAGATACGTTTGGGTTATACCGATACCAGTCGCATAGACGATATAAAAGGCGCTATCGCAGCTAGTGGCGCCGATTGGCTGACGATTCATGCGCGCACTAAGACCCAAGGCTATAAGCCGCCCGCTTATTGGGAAAAGATTCAAGGCTTTAATACGCTAGATATACCAGTGATTGCTAATGGTGAGATTTGGAATAGCGAGCAAGCACAGCAATGTATTATGCAATCAGGGACTAATCATTTGATGCTAGGTCGCGGTGCGGTAACGCGACCAGATTTGGTTGCGAAGGTGGATAGAGCAGATTTAGCTGAGGATAAAGCTGTAGAAAAACCATCCCTACTTTGGCAGGATTTGATAACCCATCAAATTAAATTTTTAGAAGGTGAAGCTAAAAATGATATCGTGCTAGTCGGTCGCTATAAGCAATGGCTTGGCATGCTGAGCAAAGGTTATGACGAGGCGCAAACGCTATGGCATGGTATCAAGAGAGAAAAAAGTAAAGCGGCTATTATCGCCGCTTTGCAAGCTAGTTATCACTGATTAAATTTATTAAGCGTCAATAAATAGGCTTAAGTTCTTAATCCTAAGCACTAATACGAATGGCTAAGTAGAGCAGCATTAAGCTACATATCATCGATAACACCCAAAGTATTGAGCGAAATATTGGTAGATTAACGATATAAGCCACGCAGTAACCAATGCGAATAACCACATAAAGCCAAGCTAAAGTATTGATAATAGACTGCGGGACAAAGAACAGCATAGCGACTATCACCGCTGCCAAAAATATCGGTAGCGTTTCATAACTATTTTGTTGGGCAGCATTAGCCCTTGCTGAGGCGCCAGTAGTCTGCTGCAAAAAATCTCGCGGATGCGCGTTGTCAGCGAGATTAAAACCGCCAAAGACTTTTGCAGCCATCGCCATAGTTAATGGTAATAAGCTGGCCACTACCATTGCCCATATTGCCGCTGCGGCAGTGTCAGGGATAAAGCCCAAAAGGTGATTCATTAGTATTTTTTCCCTAGCTGGCAACTACTTCGAAGTCATGAGTAACAGTAACCCCGCCTTGTACCAACATACGACTGGCTGAACAGTATTTTTCTGCCGATAACCTGATCGCTCTTTCCACTTGCTTATCAGCGATATCTTTGCCGCTGACTACGAAATGCATATGAATATCCGTATAGACAGCTGGCACGGTTTCAGCGCGTTGGGCGGTTAGCTCACATTTTACATCTACCACTTCTTGACGTGACTTTTGTAAGATCGCTACTACATCATAACTGGCACAGCCGCCTAGTCCGAGCAGTATCAGCTCCATAGGACTAGCCCCTTTTTCTTTATCGGCATCGATCTGCACGTTATGCCCTGATGGCGAGACGCCCATAAAAGCTTTGTTTTCTTGCCAAGT
>CBETCF010000023.1:0-15934 GCA_965534785.1 uncultured Psychrobacter sp. | reverse complement strand
GACCTTGGTAACGTTGTAACTCTTCACTATTAATCACACGAGTCTGGGCAATGGTATTTTTTATCTTAGTCGGCGTACGAGTAGCCGTCACCACGATTTCATCTAGCTCAGTTTGCGGTATTTCCTGATCGTTAACAGTATTTACCTCAGCCGTTGCAGCGGTAGCATTTATGGCAAATAGGCCAAGCGTACTCAGAATACAAAGTCGTAGATAGGTAGTCGAAGAAGGAGACGAAAAGAGCATAAGATATTCCAAAATTATAAAACCAAAAAGAGATAAGGGAAAATACAAAAATCAAGATACTAATGAAAAGGTATTGGCGAAACAATCAAGCATCAAACGAAAAATAAAAAAACAGTAGGGCTAAAGTTATTAAGGAAAAACGGTTGAATAAGCGAAATTATTGGGCTTTTACACTGCGCTTATTTTCTAGGGATTATATCTTTTTACCAGCAGCAGCAAGTTAACGAATATTCATCTTAAGTTGAGCGTTACTCAAGTTATTCTATAATGTTTCTTTATATAACTGCGTTAATAAATTTTGAGGTAGGATAGGGCTGAGATGATAATTTAGTGGCTCATAATCCACTCATCTAAAAGTATGTAAACAAAGCTAATCTAGAGGCAAATAATTGTTATCATAACAGTAATTTTAGCTATTAGAATCTAATCCAATAATTAAGCTATGAGGTACTTCTTGTCTATCGAACGTCATCTAGAATCAACGCCGTCATCACCAGTATTTATTAGAATATTTATTATTCTGACATTATTATTAGCTCTGCTGATAGGACTGACATTACCTGTAAAAGGGTTAGCCGCTGATGCTAGTGTCCTTGGAGTAGGAGGTAGTGAAAGTAGTGAAGAGACTAGATCGCCCATACCAGATTCTTTTGGACGTGATACGCCAAGACAAACGGTACAAGGCTTTCTCAGCGCCCTGGGCGAAAATGACTATCTATTAGCGAGTAATTATCTCAATTTGACCAAATCAGAGAATCCAACGCCTATTGTGCGTCAGTTCAAGCAAGCGCTCGATGCTGGTGGACGTTTTCAACCTGATTTGCAAATCAATAATACTCCTGAAGGTAATCTCACAGACCAATTACCACCCAATCAAGAAAAAGTCGGCAACATCAGCATTAATGACAAAAACGTCTCGCTAATATTAGAGCGAGTGGTCGCTGATAATGGCAAGCAATATTGGCAGTTCTCTAGTGGGACGCTAAGCCTAGTTCCGGATGTCATCGAAAATACTAAACCGACGCTAATATCGCGTTACACCATGGAAAGCTTAGAGGATAAAAAACTTTTTGGCTATCAATTGGCTGACTTAGTCGCCGCTATTGCGCTGACACTGGGCAGCTTTTTAGTGACTTATGTCCTCGTTTGGCTATGGTATCACTTTTTGCGAGTGGCCTATCCTTATGTGCGAGGCCAGCCATTACCGCTACCGAATAAAATTATCTTACCTTTGTCCATCGTTATTATGGCGATTATGCTGACTGATGTAATGGTTTATGCTGGCATATCAGTGACGCTGCGTGAGCCTATCAATCGCTTTACTGAGATTGCTTCATGGTTAGCGTTGACTTGGTTACTGCTACGTATGGTAGATATGCTCTTTACCCGAGCGGTCAATTTAAGCTACAGAAAGAACTACATTGAGCGTGTCTCTATCTTAGGGTTGATGCGAAAAGTCACTAAGGCACTGCTATTAATATTTGCGGTCATCGTTATCTTCGGTAATTTAGGCTTCGATTTGACTACTGGTATTGCTGCTCTTGGTGTCGGTGGTTTAGCCTTGGCACTTGGTGCACAAAAAACTATCGAGAACTTAGTCGGCAGCGTGGTGGTAGTAGCAGATTCACCGGTCAGAATAGGTGATTATTGTAAGTTTGGCACTTATGAAGGGACGGTTATCGATATCGGTATTCGCTCCTCACGAGTGCGTACTTTGAACCGTACGGTGGTGACTGTCCCTAATGGTGATTTCTCATCGATGCAAATTGAGAACTTTACTTCGCGGGATATGTTTCATTTTTTGCATAATTTATATATTAAGCGTAATGCTGATATTAATGTGATATTTGAGATGGTCAATGACTTAGACACCTTGTTAAAAGAGCACGAGTTGACTAATAAAGAGTGGAATCAGGCCAATATTTTAGAGCTACGTCAGGACTGCTATATCATTCAGCTACGCGCCTATGTCAACTCCTTTGACGTGATAGAGTTTTATGATAAGCAAAATACGCTTTTGGTCGATTTATTAACTAAAGTCAAAGAGTATAACGTTGAGCATGCGCTACCAACACAGCAATTAATAGTCAATCAAGGCGAGCTTGAAGCTCAGTCAGAAACCACTAATTTTGAGAGTAATTTAGATAAAGAGGTTATTTCACCAAAAGCAGCCACTTCTGAGAAAGATACAGAGACTAGTGCCAATACCGATACTAATTCGCCAGCTAACAACAGTCATACTGTAGAAGTACAGGCTAATGAAGATAACGCTAGCCATAAGCTAGACGATAATAAAGTGGCTAAAGCTAAAAAGAACAAAGTTAGCAATCCTAATAGATCCAAGCAAATTACTACCTTGAGATTAGCCAAACGCAAGTTTAAGCGCAGTACAAAGAGCTTTAATCTATCGATATGGAATCAGCCATGGAACAAGTCTTAATCAATTAGATCGTCTACTAAGATTGTAAGCTATTTAACTAAACAGGCATGGCTTGTTTATTACGCAACCAACCATAATGCGCCCATAGCAGCAAACTGGCAGCGCTGCGATAAGGTGCCCAAGGTTGCGTGGCTAGTTGTAACTGTTTAGGGGTAGGGCGCTCTGGCAAGTCTAATAACGCCATCGCCGCTACTCGAATTGCCAAATCATCAACCGCCAATACATCGGCGCGTCCTAAAGAGAACAACAAATACATCTCAGCGGTCCAACGTCCAATACCGACCACCGCTGTCAAAGTCTCAACGACTTCTGCATCGTTCATGGTAGTTAAGGCTAGATAATCAATATCGTGGTCAACTAAAGAGCGGATATAGCGAATCTTTTGCCTAGATAGTCCTTGTGACTTCAAAGCTTCGTCATCGGCTTCAGTAATCGCTAATGGCGAAATCAACTTCGCGTCAAGGAGTTTTTGCCAAATACTACTAGCGGCAGCAACGGATAATTGCTGACCAACCATAGCTCGCATTAGTTGCTCAAAGCCGCCCTCATTACGTCTCAAACTTGGCACCCCAATCTGCTCATAAATAGGCGCGAACCTTGGTTCGAGCTCAATAAGCGCTAGGATATGAGTTTTTAGCTCTGCCTCGTTTCGGATGGTCTCGATGGTTTTAATGCTCATAGACTTTTTTCCTAAATAATCCATTCAGACTTTCAGCACAGCTTAGTCAAAAACGCTAGCGACTGAGAATTAGTAATAAAAAAGGACCGCGCAATGCAGTCCTTTATTTCGTTAAACCTTAGTATTTACTCGCCGTCGTTTTTAGACTTTTTCAGTAATACCAATACTGCACCATTACCACCGTCTTTGGGCGGTGCTGAGCAAAATGCTAATACTTCTGGCAACTGACGCAACCAACCATTGACGCAGGTTTTTAGGATAGCCTCAGAGCCTTTTCCATGGACAATTTTCACCGATGTTTCATTGTTTTGTTTGGCTTGACTGAGCAGTTGGGTCATCGCTGCGCGTGCTTCCTCAATAGTGCAGCCATGAATATCTACCGCATCATACCAGCGCAATTTGCCTTGTTTTAGCTGAGTAAATATTTTGTTCTGAAGAGTAGGCTGCTTATACGACAAATAAGCTTCACTAGCCACAGGGTTGAGTAGCGCTTGCATATCTGATAAGCCTGCGCCCAAATCACTGGCTTCCTCACCTTGTGCGGCGGCGCGTTTTGATAAAGTCGCAGCGTCAGGCTTGGCCGCTTTATTAGCCTTCACTGGTGAGCGTACATTTTTATCTTCTAATTGATCGACACCATGCATCGCTTGCATAAACAGTACTTTGTCATCGTCAACGTGTTCGCTATCGAGCTGCTTAACGGTCTTTTTGACTTGCTTTTGCGTTGGTAGTGAGACTGGCTCAGTAGGCTTTTGATTTTCGCCTTCAGGGCTATTGGTATCGCGGCCTTTACTGAGTTGTCCTTTTAGCTCTTGGAGCTGGTCTTGCATTTCTTTTGAGAATAGAGAATTTGCCATAAGAGTTTACGTATTATTGATGAATGATTGATGGAGTAAAAATTTTATTAATTGACTAGCATTTTTTATCGTTTGTATTGAACTGATTATACTTTACCTTTGTGCTGCGACGCTCGCAAGTAAGGATTGTAACGCTTGGCCCGGATGATCGGTTTTCATAAACTGCTCACCAATTAAGAAATGATTGATGCCCTGATCTAGCATTAACTCAATATCATCGGAGCTATGGATACCACTTTCGGTAACGATGAGCGGTTCTATAGTCGAACTATCATTAGCTAGGGTTTCAAGCAAGCTATCTTTTAACTTCAAAGTGTTTTGCAAGTCTACTTCGAAGGTATTTAAATCACGGTTATTGATTCCATAGATATTATGCTCAGAGCGTGGCAGCTGCAAAGCGCGTTCAAGCTCATCGCTCGTATGCACTTCTATCAACACATCCATACCGAGCTCGATGCTCAAAGCATGCAGCTCTTTAGCTTGGCTGTCATCAAGACAGGCCATAATTAATAAGATGCAATCAGCGCCAAGTAAGTACGATTGATAAATCTGATAGACATCGATCATAAAGTCTTTACGTAATACGGGCAAGCTAGCAGCATTATAGGCTTGCAATAAGTACGTATCATCGCCTTGGAAATAGTCACGATCGGTCAATACCGATAGACAAGTAGCACCCGCTTGCTCGTATTGCTGCGCAAATAAAGCGGGCGAGAAGTTATGATTGATAATGCCTTTAGAAGGGGAGGCTTTTTTAATTTCGGCAATAATACCAATGTTGGCAGCACGTAAGGCATTAGCAAAGCCGCGACGGGGCTGCGTTTCTTGCTCAGCCTTAGCCTGTAAAGCCGCTAATGATTGCTGTGTTTTTGCCGCAGCAACCTCTTCATGTTTAGTGGCAACAATGCGTTTTAGCACTGATGGAATTTCGGTAGTAGCATTGTCTGTTGTCAAATTAGAGGTCATGATTTTATCCAAATATTAAGCATGAATGAGTCTTTTTTTTATATAGAGGTAAGGTGATAAATTTAGAAACTATGTATTAGCTGTTAGCAGCTAACTGCTGAGTATAAGCCGCTAACGATTCAAGCTTTAATAGAGCGCTACCATTTTGAATGACCTTTTGCGCTCGGCTAACGCCATTCGGATAGTTGCTAGCCAATCCAGCAGTATAAATAGCGGCGCCTGCATTGAGCGCTATCATATCACGAGCTTTGAGCACCGAGCGATCATAGGTTTGCTCACCTGATAAAGCGGCGCGGATTAGCTCTAAGCTCTGTTCAGGAGAGTCCACATCAAGGCCGATAAGCGTTTGTGATTCTACCCCAGCATCTTCTGGCACCAACTCATAGACTGTTATCTCGCCATCTTTTAACTCAGCAACGGTGGTGGGGGTGGCTAAACTAATTTCATCTAAGCCGTCTTTGGCACCGACTACCATCACATGCTTAGCGCCAAGATTTTTCATAACTTTAGCTATAGGCTCACAAAGCTGAGCGGTAAAGACGCCAATAACTAGGTTGGGTACGCCTGCCGGGTTGGTTAAAGGCCCTAAAATATTGAAGATAGTACGCGTTTTTAGATCGCGACGAATAGGATTGGCGTAGCGCATAGCACTATGATGATTGGGGGCAAATAAGAAGCCGATACCTTCGTTCTCAATACACTCAAGGGCTTGAGCAGGAGTCAGCGCTAAGCTAATACCCGCTTGTTCCAACAAGTCTGAGCTACCAGATTTGGTAGAAACGCCGCGATTGCCATGCTTAGCCACTTGCGCGCCTGCCGCTGCCGCCACTAACGCAGAAGCGGTCGAGACGTTAAATAGATTGGCGCCATCACCGCCAGTACCGACGATATCGACCAAATAATCGCAAGCTTTGGGTTCGATATTAGCCGCTAAGTTACGCATAGCACTAGCTGAGGCGGTAATCTCATCGATAGATTCACCTTTCATGCGTAAGCCGGTCAAAATAGCGCCCATCATTGCGTCGCTACATCTGCCTTGCATAATGATCAGCATCACCTCGTGCATCTCATCAAAGGTCAAATCGATATGTTGAAAGATACGCTCTAAAGCAGAGGCTAGTAGCTTATGTACTTGCTCATCTGAGAGTTGAGCGATGTGCTCTGGAGTATTTTTAGCTAAAGGGTTAGTCGTTTCAGTGGCGCTCATGATGCCTCACTTATTATTATGTTTTATAGGGTTTTATTAGTTTTTGGATAGAATTTAAGAAGTACTAGATGTCTTTGAATAAGGGTTTTAGTTAGCATGTTTTCTAGTATAAAACCGCTATAACTACCAAAACTTTAACCCACTTGTGGCAATTCATCGACATTCAAAACCGCCAAATTATGGGTTTGCAAAAAGTTATTCAACAGCTGATAGCCGGCTTCGCTTAGGATCGACTCAGGATGGAATTGCACGCCTTCGATAGCGAACTGCTTATGACGCACGCCCATGATCTCTTCAATGCTGCCATCATCATTTTGGGTCCAAGCGGTCATCTCTAAGCACTCAGGTAGACTGGCTTTATCGACTACTAAAGAGTGATAGCGAGTGAACTCAGAAGGGTTAGCTAAGCCTCTAAACACCCCTTCATTATTATGGTGCACTGCGGATAAGCGACCATGCATGACGGCTCCAGCTTTGATAACTTGTCCGCCAAAGGCTTGGCCAATAGCTTGATGACCCAAGCAAATACCTAATATTGGAATCACGCCCTTGAAGGTCTCAATGGCTTCAAGGGATATGCCAGCACGATCTGGATCGCAGGGGCCTGGGCCGATGACTATGATGTCTGGTGCTAGTGTTTTGATTTGCTCAATAGTGACCTGATCGTTACGCCAGACGGTGATATCCTGCTGTAGCTCACCGAAATACTGTACGATGTTGTACGTAAAGCTGTCGTAATTGTCGATCATTAGAATCATTAGGTTTTTACTCATTTAGAGGGTTGCTGTTCTATACTTGGTTTTTTGCTAAGTCTGTGCTTAGTTTAGGCTTTGCTATCTTACCATTATTTATGATGCTATCAAGCTTCTAGCTCAGCTTAGAGTTATGCAGCATAAGCCTAAGCTGACTATTAAGTATTCATTTAAGGCATTATGACTGAATTAAATGCACCTATTTAACTCTTAATCTATAAAAAGCACTGATGAAGTGCATTTTTGCATTATTGTGAGGCTAGTAGTAGGGTAGCTAAAATAAATTTTATTAAAGCTACTATCATAAATCCTATGTACTCAATTGTTTTGCAGCGGCTTAGCGATAAATTATGCTAGTAGACCCTTTTTATTACTAGCCAAATAAGGTTTTGGCACAGCAGTTGCAAAATCATAGATATGAGGGATATAGATTAACTTAAAATGTTAGATTAGCCCCTTATAGAGGCATTATCGTTTGACAATTTTGATATCAGTTAAGCACCAGTCCTTATATGTTGTTAAAATAGGGCGATTAGTAATAAAAAGTCGTTTTTACAAAAACGCTTATGGTAGCTTACTAAAAAAGGTACAGTGATTTTTGCAGAGCATTTATTAGCAAATATTGCGATGACAAAACCTAATAACCGCAACTTAATAACCACTACGGAGACTATTCATGTCGAATAAACTACTAGATCTTATCGAATCTTCCAATGCTAAATGGGTTGACTTTCGCTTTACCGACACTCGCGGTAAAGAGCATCACATGAGCTTTCCGGCGCATAGTGTTGACGAAGAAGTTATGGAAGATGGCAAGATGTTTGACGGCTCCTCTATAGCAGGCTGGAAAGGTATCGAAGCCTCAGATATGATCTTACGTCCTGATCCAGAAACGGCATTTATCGACCCATTCTTTGATGCGGTTACCGTAGTCGTGACTTGTGACATTATCGAACCTTCAACACTGCAAGGTTATGATCGTGATCCACGCTCTATTGCTCGCCGCGCAGAAGAGTACTTACAGTCAACTGGCATTGGCGATACTGCCTATTTTGGTCCTGAGCCTGAATTCTTTATCTTTGACGAAGTAAAATGGTCGATTGAGATGTCTGGTGTTAGCCATGAAATCGTTGCTGAAGAAGCGGCATGGTCAACTAATAACGACTACCAATGGGGCAATATGGGTCATCGCCCACGTGTTAAAGGCGGTTATGTTCCCGTACCACCAATCGATAGCTCGCACGATATGCGCGCAGTTATGTGTGAGCGTTTAGAAGAAATAATCGGCGAGGGTTGTGTCGAAGTGCATCATCATGAAGTCGCTCCTTGTCAGGCAGAGATCGGTGTTGCTTTTAATACGCTAGTGAAAAAAGCCGATGAAGTTCAGCAGCTAAAATATGTGGTGCATAATGTCGCGCATCAGTTTGGTAAAACGGCAACCTTTATGCCAAAGCCAGTGGTTGGCGATAATGGTTCAGGGATGCACGTGCATGTCTCGATCTCAAAAGATGGCGTCAATACTTTTGCAGGCGATGAATATGCCGGTTTGTCAGAATCAGCGCTTTATTTCATCGGCGGTATTATTAAACATGCCCGTGCGTTGAATGCGATTACCAATCCATCGACCAACAGCTATAAGCGTCTAGTGCCACATTACGAAGCGCCGATTAAGTTAGCTTATTCAGCCTCTAACCGTTCAGCCTCTATTCGTATTCCTCACGTTAGTAGCCCAAAAGCGGTACGTGTCGAAGCGCGTTTCCCTGATCCAGCCGCCAATCCATACTTAACTTTTGCGGCATTATTGATGGCTGGCCTTGATGGTATTCAGAATAAAATGCATCCGGGTGAAGCGGCAGATAAAAACTTATATGACTTACCGCCAGAGGAAGAAGCGCAAATCCCAACGGTTGCTGAGAGCTTAGAAGTCGCGCTACAAGCACTACGCGATGATCATGAGTTTTTATTAAAAGGTGATGTGTTCACTGAAGACATGTTAGAGGCATTCATCGCGCTAAAAGAAGAAGAAGTGCAGCGCGTCAATGTCACTGTGCATCCGGTTGAGTTTGACTTGTACTATAGCTGCTAGTTGATAAACTAAATTAGCTTAATGAATAAAACCAGCTGAGGTCATCTTGGCTGGTTTTTTTAGCTCTGTTATCTATGCTTTCAAAGCAATTGCTGTATTGCGCCTAAAAATAAAGCATACTTATAAAAATAACTATTATCTAGGTCAATCGACTATGACTAAAGCAAATAAAAGCAAACGGCTAATCAAAAAATCAACAATAAGTCCAGTTACTGGCTTTTTAATAACGGTAGGCAGTCTATATGCCATCAACGCAAACGCGGCACCTATATACAAAGTCGTCGATGAGCGTACAGGGCAAGTCACCTTTACCGATAGTCCGCAAGCCTATGAGCAGCAAGCTGGCAAGCAAATTAGTCAAACGTCAGTAACTACAGGACAAAGCTCTACGGGGCAAATAAATACTACCAACAACCTTCAAGATTCAAGCGACCAGACATCGAGTACACAAGCTCCTAAGCCACTAACCACTTCTCAAACAACGCCACCTGCTATGAGCGCCACTGCTAAACGCGCACCTATAAACTATCGAATGACGATGACTGAACCAAGTGCAGAGCGAGCCTATCAGCGTCCAGCACAAAGTATTGTAGTCAAGGTGCAGACCCAACCGGCCTTGCAAAAGGGTGACTATGTACAGATAACGCTTGATGGTCAGCTAATAGGTCAAGGGCTGAGTACTTCCGTACCGACATTGGATATACTGCCAGGACAGCATAGCGTAGAGGCAGTGATAAAAAATGAAGCAGGGCAGACCTTGCAACAAGTGCAGCGCACTATTTTTGTGATTCAAAATACCAATATATTAAGGCAAAAAAAGCAACTCGCTGAGCAGATGCAAGCGTATCAACGTCTGCCTTGGCAACAAAAGCTGCTATTGAGACTACGCCAAAAAGATAACCTCAATAGCAATAACAGTGAGAACAAAAAGGCTAGTAACTAGAGTAATAGCAACTTTGAATCAAAAAAAAGGGCAAGTATCAATCGGATACTTGCCCTTAATTAATGGTTCGATAAGCTTACAAAAAGTAAGGCTTTATTTGTAATGATAATTAAGGTTGTGCTATGATTCTTAGAAATCTATCGTGGGTTTAATGGATTGGTAATCAGCGTTATTGCAGTAACGAATAACGCCACCAACCTTGCAACTTCCAGCACGATATAAAACAACCCTGGTAAAGCGCATGAGCCTGTACTCCGACACTCTCATTTGTGCCTAATTTATTTGTCAGCTACTGCTGCTTTCAGTGCTACTTTGACAAATTCTATAACTTATTATCGGAGTTACTGGAGTTTGTAATGTCTACTACTTTTACTACTATAGTTAGTCAAAATAGTCGCCCCCCTAAATATACCCGTCACTATCAGCCACGTCATCCTTTGGCAAAGCGCATTATCGATCAAATAGAAACTCTTGAGAGACGTCCGCAAACTATCGTGCAAACGATGGGTTATCTACCCAAACACACTATCCCTGCCTGTGATCGACTACGCCATGTACTCTCAAACCAGTACCTAGGTCTTGATGGTAGCTATAGAGATGGTCGTTTTAGCGCGGAAGAATTCTTAGCTAAGCTACTGTCGATCGTCGGCATACAGTATGAATCTGTTGCAGATGACATTGCTCATATCCATTATCAATTAGCCAATCCATCTACTGGTACACCGTCAAAGAAGTCATCAATAGCAAAAATAGATTTTGACTATAGTTAAGCGCCCTAATTAGTTACTTGGTAGCTGACCATAGGTTTTGCGCTAGGAATGACAGCTTCTAGTGCAATTTTGTCGACTATAGCGGCATCTCCTATCGAGAGTATAGTAGGCGTTGATGCTGCTGAGGATAACACCTGACCGCGACAAACATCATCAGTTGGATCTAATAATTCATACTGTTTGTAGTAGCTGACTGCCAAATCTTGCATAGCGACACTGGCCGCTGAATCGTTAGCATTGACGAAAGCTTCACGTGCCTGCTCAAGCCAGCGATCAGCCATTCGAAAGTGACTGCCAGAGCTGCGCCAACCATGCTCACAGTGATCTGCTGCTGCCCATACTAAGCCCACTTCGCTAAAGGCTAACTCGCGCGGCGCAGTGGCAATACCGCCGCTATCTTTTAGCGCACTGACATTGGCCCAAAGATCCGGACGCATCAGCGCTGAGGACTCTGGAATATCCGTAATTAAAGGCAGCTGACCCTCAGTACCATTTTGTAAAGCCTGAAGAATGCTCTCAGCTTCATTTAGGGCGTAATTACCGGCATCGGTAGTGCTGTTAATACTGTTTTCATGATTGGCATAATTGAGCCAAGCTTGGGCTTTATAGGCAAAGTATTGTTGGCGCGCGCTCATGCTAGCTAGTTGATAATTTTTTAGCTGCAATTGCATACAAGCGATGTCGCGCTGACGAGTGTTTTGAGACCTATTCTGATAGCTGTTTTGACTGGATTTAGCTTCTGTATTGCCAATATCATTATTGCAATAGTTAGCTGTCGTTACCGGACTAATCCTAGCGTTTTCATTGATCGAAATGGCAGCTTGAGCGGATGATAGGGTAGTCAATCCCAATACCATTAACAAGGAAGAGGATAAGGTTGTCGAAAGTATAGCAGCCTTAAGTGTTGACGGTTTATTTGCTATATTAGTCATAGAGCAGACCTTATATTTGAAGTTATTATATAGATGACACCATCGTAAGCCTAACTTATGATGATGTCCAATTGCTAATAGTTTATCCGTTTATAGCACAGGCTATCGATAACTAGTCTACAGCGTAGAGTTAGGGTCTAAACGTGGATTTTTGCTAGCCTCTTTACCTTTAAATAGATCTTCATCAAACTTGAAGCGCAGTCTAAAGTAAGCGCCTTGTTGGGTAGTATCTTCATAAGCGATGTCATCGTCCTCAAAGCCCATAAAGTTATAGCCGAGTGACAACCAAAGATTAGTCATTGGACTATAGCCCACTTCAGCGCCTAGCATATATGACATATCATCGGCTTGCTTGTTCCAATAAGTACCAGCTTGCAACCCTATATCCCAACGCTCGCTGATATCATAGAGACCACGACCGTATAATGCGTGAGCGGTATTATCGCTGCTGATATTATCGGCATCAAACTGGGTGTACTTACCGGCATAACGGCCCGATAAAGTCAAAGGACGTGTGGGATGATAGTTACCACTCAATGACCAAATAACGGTGTCTTTTTGATAAGCATCATCGCCGGTTTGATTATCGTCTAAACGGTATTCAAGCTTAGCTAAAGCGTCTAGCTGATTACTATCGTAGTCGCGGTAGGCAGCGCCCAACTGGAAACGATTAATAGTACGATCGCCATCAGTATAGTCAACGCGTGAGTAGATGTCTTTAGCCAGTAGAGTGACTTCATCACTATAGCGATAAGCAATGCCAGCGCTACCTAATAAAGTGTCACTAGTCTCGCCCCAACGTTTCTCTAAACGCCCAGAGGCTTTATAGTCTTCTTGCGCTAAGTATTCAACACCTACGCCAACTGCGGTTGCAGTGTTTTCAGTTTCGCCTTCTAAAGACTCAACACGCTCAAATAAAGTGTTAATCGTTAGGCCTTCTTGCACATACCATTTGTTCTTCAGACCAATAGCCGCTTCCGCTTCGCGTGCACTAATAGCATCACGCATGCGGTATTCACTATAGACTTTACCGTCTTTCATGTAGTTGGCATCGAAACCAATGACAGTACGTTGACGTTCTTCACTATCATCTAGACCATAGCTGCCTGACAAGCTGTTGATCAAGTCATGACGAGCGTATAAGCGACCCAAACCACCTAGTGGCGTTTCACCACCGATGGAGGTAGCATTACGACCACTATTGTCGATATCTTGCTCATATTCTGCAAACACTAGTGAGTTATTGAGCTTAGGTAAACGTGCGGTAATACGAGCGCGAGCAGTAGTGCCTTCGATATCTTTATCGGCATTATTGACATCGCTAAGCGCTGATTGATTGATAATATCATCGTTAAAGATCGTATCATCAGTGATATCTACAACATCGGTAGCGCCTTGAATACTGCGAGAGGCTTTTGTGGCGTCTTGCTTATAGTAACGTACGCCAATCTCGCCGACGATATTAGTACTTAGACGCTGCTCGATACTAGCAAGTACGCCTTGGATACTGGCTTCGGTAGTCAGATCCTTAGTATGGACACCTTCTAACTTCAGCGCAGTCTTTTTATCATTGATTAGATGCGCAACTTCAAAGCCAGACTCTTGACGACCAGCCGTTTGCGGAGAGGCGCCAGTGACAAACCCTTCATCAGTGTCATTATAATAAGCTTTGGCACGAGTGTTTTTCTTGTCGTCATAATCCAGCTCTACGCGTAGGGCATTACCGTCAACATCTTGGCCTTCTAATTCAGTAGTATTGATCTGATTGCTAGCTTGGAAATTCGGATTTTCCGCTTTATTCATCGCATATTCAGCGACGAGCTTTAGCTTGTCATTCATCTTAATGACAGTATTAACACTAGCGAGCTGTTCTTTATTTAGTGGATCATCACTATTGATATAGCTGCCGCCGATAGCGACTTTTTCAGTGAGTTGTTGCTTAACGGCTATGCCGCCCACTAGATAATCTTCACCACCTTCATCCACTTCTACGGTTACGCGTAGATAGATAGGATTACCTGCTAAATCTTGGCTAGCGATAGGCGACTTTAAAAACAAGCTGCGGCTAATAGGGTCAATCTCATAATCGGCAAAGCGCGTTAGTGTCTCACGGCTGACGATTAGGCCAGAATTATTACGGTCACGAGTGATAACTTCGATCGTTTCAGAGTTCTCTAAAACCGCATCAAAGTTCTCAGCTAACGGATAAGGTCCTGAGATGCCCAAACCGCGAGTTTCGTTGACACGCTGGCTAGTACTAGTCTCAGCTAAGAAGGTGGTGACGCGAGTATTATTATCTTCATACTGAGCTTTTAGACCGGTCAAAGTACGATTATATTGACCGAGCTTGATACCATCATCATTATCAATTTGAGTTTTTAGATCGCCATACATAGCGAAAGAGCGACCTTTATCGACGCGCACATAAAGCTTGCTAGTAGACTGTGCATCGAAGCCCTTAGCTGAGGAATCACCATAAACGGGATAATATTCGCCAGGTTCGATATCACGGAACAGACGCTCGCCTTTATTATCGCTGTCATAAGCTAAGGTCAGTAGATAGTCGCCACGCACTTTGCCTTTGAGGAACATCGCGGCACGACCTGTCGCTGAGTAATCATCATTACCCGCAAACTCGTGCAGCTCTTTTTCGAACGCGCCTTGCGCATCAGTGATTTGACCGCCATCGAAGTTTTTTAGTGAGATAGCGCCTTCAACGATACCGACTGCGATAAGAGGGCGTAGCTTAGCTGTGAACTGTAATGGTATCACTTGCTGCGCGCTACCTGTTTTGATAACCAACTCTCCTTTGCCAGGTACACTTGGCGCAGTAACGGCTATCAATATCTCGCCGCCATTGACAGTCACTTGAGTGCCCGTTGTATCTTTACTGCCGTCCTTGAGGTTGATACGACCGATATTAGTGTCAAGCGTAAGCGGTGTAGAACCAACGTAAGGACGTCCATCACTACCTTTTAAGCTAATAACGATTTGATATTCACTAACGCCATCAGCTGCGATTAATTGCTCTTGGGTACGATAATCGATTGACTGTAGGCGTTCAGGCGTAGAGACCTCTATGGTCTGCTCAGAGATAACTTTGCCATTCACATCAGTGGCAACAGCGCGCAGTTGGTTACGACCGCGTTTTAGTTCTACTGCATAATAATCAAATGCGATGACATTTTGTTTTTCTTGCTCGGCAGTTTTACCGATTTGCTCTTCTGAGACTGCTTTACCGTTCGCATATAGCGTGAAAAGTGAACCAAGCGGTGCTTGAATTTGTACTAGCTGATTATAAGAAGCCAACTGCTGACCGCTGGTTAGGTTAATGAAATTGACATCATTATTCGCGACTTCTTTCAGATATTCTTCGAGTTCTTTTTCTTTGGGCTGAGTGATTTTATTCACTGCCATATCGACGCGATTGGCAGTAGGATTGACCATGTCATTGACGATCGCTGAGTCGCATTTGATACCTTGATCCAGTGCGTCATTAGACTTACAGCCGCTCGCATCAACGTTATCATTATCATCGCGATCGTAGATTGGGTCTAAATCAAGCTTGCTTTTCACCGCTTGCTCAAGAGAGTCATTCTTAGCGCTTATAGACTTGCTACGAGCGATTAGCTCAGCATTCAAGCGCTCAGTGCTATCGCCCATACCGCCAACGATACCGAAGTCGGCACGATGCAGCTCGCCATATTTTAAGTCGACAAAGCGGCTACCCGCATCGCCGGCGTTACGGTTGCTTTGGATCACTAGTTCAGTGGCATTAGGAATAGTAGTACGATCGACTTTTAAGACGTGAGTCTTGGCGCTGATACCATAGAAGTTATATTTACCTTCAGGATCGGTGACGATGAAGTTACCGTTTTCCATGTAGATGCGCACGCCTGCAACGCCAAGCTCGCCATCTTCTTTTTGTTGAATGCCGTCACGGTTGATATCGTGGTAAACCTTACCGATGATGATGCCGTCAGTGTTCATGACACCGCGCTCAACCTCAATCTTCCACTGGGCTTCTCGTGATACTAGGCTTTGACCTTGCTCAGTAG
>CBETCF010000022.1:0-16353 GCA_965534785.1 uncultured Psychrobacter sp. | reverse complement strand
GTCGGACAGTTATTTAGATGACAGATACGTAGGTATTTACAGCCTACAGCGATCATTGGCGTAGTTCCGAAGCCGAAACTTTCTGCTCCTAAGATAGCGGCTTTCACCACATCTAGACCCGTCTTAAGCCCGCCATCAGTCTGAATCCGTACTTTATCGCGCAAACCATTGACTCGTAACGATTGATGAGTCTCTGCTAGTCCCAGCTCCCAAGGCGAGCCGGCATGATGGATAGAAGATAATGGCGAGGCCGCAGTACCACCGTCGTAGCCTGAGATGGTAATCAAATCTGCATAAGCCTTGGCAACGCCAGTAGCGATAGTACCAACGCCCGGACGCGATACTAGCTTTACGGAAACTAAGGCATCAGGGTTGACTTGCTTGAGATCAAAAATAAGCTGAGCTAAATCTTCAATAGAATAAATATCATGATGCGGCGGCGGTGAAATCAACGTCACCCCTGGCACCGAATAACGCAGACGCGCAATCAAAGCATTAACCTTACCACCGGGCAGCTGACCACCCTCACCGGGCTTGGCACCTTGAGCAACTTTGATCTGCATCACTTCTGCTGAGCGCAAGTAAGCAGGCGTAACCCCAAAGCGTCCTGAGGCCACTTGTTTGATCTTTGAATTACGTAAAGTACCGTAACGAGTGGGATCTTCGCCGCCCTCACCAGAGTTTGAGCGACCACCGATAGTATTCATCGCCATAGCTATTGATTCATGCGCTTCAGGAGATAAAGCTCCTAGCGACATACCGGCCGAATCAAAGCGCGATAAGATATTCTTCATGTCTTCGACTTCATTGACATCGATGGCATTATCAGTTTTTAGTGCTAATAAATCACGTAAAGTAGCTACCGGACGGCTATTTACTAAATCGGCATAGTTACGATAATTATCATAATTACCGGTACGTACCGCCGTATGTAAGCTATTGATCACGTCTGGATTGAAGGCATGATATTCTTTATTAAAGACAAATTTGAGCAAGCCACCCTGATCGAGAGGCGCACGGCGCTTAAAGGCATTAGCAGCTAGTTGTGCTTGGTCGGCTGCCAAATCCTCAAAAGTCGCGCCTTTGATACGACTTTGTACCCCTTTAAAGCAGAGATTAACTACTTCTTCTGATAGACCGACCGCTTCAAATAACTGTGCGCCTCGATAAGAGACGATAGTTGAGATACCCATCTTCGATAGGATTTTTAGCAAGCCTTTATCTAGACCTTTACGGAAATTGACCCGTGCCTGAATCGGATCGCCTAATAACTCACCGGTGGCGACTAAGTCAGCGATGACATCATAAGCTAAGTAAGGATAAACACAGGTAGCACCGAAACCCATCAACACCGCTATCTGATGCGAGTCGCGCGCTAAACCGGTTTCGATAATAAGATTGGCATCGGTACGAATACCCTGTGCGATGAGATAATGATGCACCGCTCCGGTGACCATGATGGCATTAGCTGGCACTTTATCGACATCAATGTTTTTATCCGATAATACAATAATAGTATCACCGCTACGAATAGCAGCAGCAACTTGCTCGCAAATGCTAGTAATAGCCGTATCTAATGACTGTTCACTCGGATAGTTTAAGTCAATACGCGCCATTTTAAAGGCAGGATCATTAAGACTCTCAATCTGTTGCATCTTGCTTGCAGACAGCACTGGCGACGATAAAATAATACGATGTGCGTCTTTAGCCGAAGGCGCAAACACATTAGTCTGCGCACCTAAGCAAGTCTGTAGCGACATGACTATCGACTCACGTAATGGATCAATCGGTGGATTAGTCACTTGCGCAAACTGCTGACGGAAAAAATCACCGACATGACGGATTTGCTGTGATAGCACGGCCATCGGTGTGTCATCACCCATAGAGCCGACTGGCTCTTGACCATTTTCGGCATTAGGGCGAATGATTTCGGTACGCTCTTCATTAGTGATGTGATACATCTTTTGTAGCGCTTTGAGCTTATCACCGCGGCAAGCCTCGCTAGCTAGTTGCTCTTCCATACGCTCATCATCGCGAATACGAGTGGCCTCTTCGCGCAGCCATTTACGGTAGGGATGTGCTTTTTTTAGTAAGGTCGCTATGGTTTTATTATCCATAATCTGCCCAGTTCTAGTATCAATCACTAGCATCTGACCCGGACCGACGCGACCTTTGGCAATAACATCTTTGGGATCATAGTCCCAAACGCCAATCTCCGAGGCCACGGTGATATAACCGTTCTTAGTAGTTACCCAGCGTGAGGGACGCAGACCATTACGATCAAGCATACAGACCGCATAGCGACCATCTTGAATGACTAGACCTGCTGGTCCATCCCATGCCTCCATATGTTGCGAGTAAAACTCATAAAACGCGCGCAGATCCATATCCATACTATCGACATTTTGCCAAGCGGGCGGTACTAGAATTGACATCGAATGAAATAGGTTCATGCCACCTGATATCAGTACTTCCAACATATTATCTAGGCTTGAGGAGTCAGAGCCAGTGCGATTAACTAGTGGCGTTAGCTCTTGAAGATTCGGTAGCTTAGTAGATTTGAGCTTAGGAGTACGCGCCTCAGACCAATTACGGTTACCAGTGATAGTATTGAGCTCGCCATTGTGCGCAAGATAGCGAAACGGCTGCGCTAACGGCCAACGCGGTAAAGTATTGGTGGAGAAGCGTTGATGAAACACCACAATGTGTGAAGCCAAACGCTCATCTTGCAAGTCTAAAAAGAACGCTGGCAAGTCCGATGGCATCACTAGACCTTTATAAATAATGGTCTGGCAATTCAGTGAGCAAACGTAGAATAACTCATCGTCTACTAAGCGCTGCTCGGCTTTCTTGCGAGCGATAAATAATTTACGATTAAAGTCCTCCGCACTTAATGGCACGTTATCTGAATCTGCAGGCACATTGACAAAAACTTGCTGAAAGCCAGGTAAGGTCTCACGACCAATCTCACCAACGATACTCAAATCTAATGGTACCTCACGCCAGCCAGCGACCTCTAAATCTTGAGCCATAATTTCTTCATTTAATACTTGCTGGCTGTAGGCGGCTTTATCAGTATCTAAGCTAGTAAAGACCATACCGACTGCAAAGTTATCACCAATAATCAGTCCTTGCTCATTAGCAATAGTCCGAAAAAACTCACTCGGCGTCGCTAGTAATAAGCCGCAACCATCACCAGTCTTACCATCAGCAGCAACGCCGCCGCGGTGGGTCATACAGCTCAAACTATGAATAGCGGTTTTTACTAAATCGTGACTGGCTTGTCCCTCAATGTGAGCGATCAAACCAAAACCACAGTTATCTAAAAAGTCATCTGGGCTAGCCAAATGGGTATGCGAGGAAATCATTGACATGGTCTATCCTTTTGGGTGAACGGGCGGCTTGCATTCAATGCGAATGCTAATGCCAGTACAAAGCGCGTTACTGCCGATAGAAATTAACAACAAACCAAAGAGCAGTTAAAACGGGCCACTATTACCACCAAGCGGTTATCGAAGCTTATTTATTAACCCTAGACGTTAAAAAATTACCAAAACTATTTTTTAGAGTCTATCGATTAACCTATTAAATAAAATAGACTAACCAAATTAATAAAGCGGTTATTAAATAGAGTATTATTAACGATATATTCACTTATACGGATTAATAGAGCGCGTGATTTATTATCTGCTATTAAGCGTTAACAAGATCATCTATGGTTATCTATAAGACCTTTATAAGGTTTGTCGAATCGTTAAACATTATCTATCAGTAAAGCTTATTAGCAAGCATTAACGAGTCTTTAAGGTTTAGGCACAGCGTCACTTCAACGTGCGCCTTAAACGACACTTTAATCCCTTAATGTTTATATATTGATAGTTAATAAGTGCTACGACTGCGTTGAATATCAAACGCTAATAGTAATGCGATGACATCATTAGAGAAAAACCAATAAGAGCAATCAAACTGTTTACTATGAGTGAAAAAACAGCTTGGCTTAAAAGAGATAAAAACATAGTCAATAATGCGGCAATCTATAAAACCAGTCGCTAATTACGATAACTGTACATAACTTGGTGTTATTTATAATAGTTAATGATAGATAAAAAATCTAGTCTTTTCTTTTGCTTAGTAGGTCAAAATTTACAATCCAGGATTAACTGCGCCTTTAATATATAGCTAAACAGTAAAGCTAAAGGGCTGAATATTGAATATCAGCCCTTTACATTAATTACTTTTATCTTCTATCAGCTCTTTCATCGTATCACTATTGGCTTTAGCTGCATTAGCTTTATTACTGCTACTATTAGAAGCGTTGTTAGCACTGCTGTTACTACTAGCGCCAGCAGCTGGTGCTTTAGGAGGATTCGCAGCTGGAGGCTTAGGAGCGGCTACTGCTGGTGGTTTTTTAACTTCAGCCTCATTCTTGCGTGGATTCTCTGATTTTTGGCTAGTGTTATCGCCCTCGGATTCAAATGAGCGTGCTTCATTGACAGATAGAGTTGCCGAAGTATCTTCTGATTGACGGATGCTCTCTTCATTATTAGCGGCTGAGCCATTATCATCATTTGCCATGTTGCGCTCGGCTCTATCTCTAATAGTATCAGCGGAAATATTGTCGCTATCCGTAGTGGTACTATTATCGGCAATCGGTGCTTTTCGACGTACAGGCACTTCACGCTGAGTGCGTTGCAGCTTAACGGATCGAGCACGCTGGTTGCCTAAGTCTTTAATAGGTTCTGGGCGCTCATAATTATCGATGATACTCACATAGCGATTAATCTCTTCTGGCAACACTCGTACATCGGCCGGCAGATTGAAGTCGATAAGTTTTGCCGCGCCAACCGCTTCTTGCGGACTACTCATGATGCCGTAAGTCAGCATATAGCGCATTTGCTTATCTTCATCTAGATAACGGAAGTAAGCAAACTTCTCACGATCGTCACGACCTTCTAGATAGCTGACGATGACCTCGTTTTCGGCCACATTCATCACTTGTACTGTCCATTTGCCTTTATTCGCTGATAAATAGCGCTTATCTTTGAACTCATCAGGATAACTACGCAAATCACGAACAGTCGCTGCAAAATCGATGGGCTGTACATCGGTATCCAATTCGTGCAAAGACTCAATAGATAATGGCTGCTTGAGCTCATCTACGGTAGCTTGCGGCGTTGCAATCGGCGCATTTTCAATCTGCGCGCCTATAGCTGATGTCTGGCTGAACATCCAAACCAAAGCGGTCACTACTCCAAGTAATAAAGCCATCATCAGCCAAATAAGCGCTTGACGGCGAGAGCTGTTTTTTGGAGCAACTGTCGATGGATACGATTCTGCCATGAAGATTTCCTTGGTAAAGCAGGTAATAGAGACATTATAACGTTTTATTGGTTATGTTGCGATAATACCTCTATTAACAAATGCTCATCAAAATCATCGGTCAGTACGGCCTCACCTAATGACTTGAGTAAAATAAGTCGGATTTTACCACCCTTGACCTTTTTATCATGACCCATTAAATTTAGTGCCGTAGCCGTAGCGATTTTCGGAGGAGTAATAGGCAGGTTAGCCAATATCAATAGACGCTTGACCCGCTCAACATCATCTTCAGTGATCCAACCAAGCTTCTGGGACAACTCGGCCGCTTGTACCATGCCAGCCGCCACTGCTTCGCCGTGCAGCCAATTACCATAGCCTTCATGAGTCTCGATCACATGACCGAAAGTATGGCCGAAGTTCAATAGCGCTCTTATTCCTGACTCTCTCTCATCTTGTGCTACGACTTCGGCTTTATAGTCACAGCAGCGTTTTACCGCTATACCCAATATGGCCAAATCAAGCGCCATCATCGCTGGCAGATTATTCTCAAGCCAAGTCAAAAACTCAACATCCATAATTAGCGCGTACTTAATGACCTCAGCGATACCCGCCGACAATTCACGCGCTGGCAAGGTTTGCAGAGTATTCATATCAGCAAGCACCATCTGCGGCTGCCAAAAGGCACCAATCATATTCTTGCCTTGGGGATGATTGATACCTGTTTTGCCACCAACGCTCGAATCTACTTGTGCCAACAAAGTTGTCGGTATCTGAATGAAGTTCACCCCACGCATAAAGCTAGCAGCGGCAAAACCAGTCATATCGCCAATTACCCCGCCACCAAGCGCCACTAAGGTAACATCGCGATTAAAATGCTGCGCCATTAAGGCGTCGTATATCTTATTGATATGATCCTGGTTTTTATACTGCTCACCATCCGACAAGATGCAGACCGCTACCTGAAAATCAGTAGCCAATTGCTGTTGCAGCGGCTGTAGATATAAAGGGGCGATGGTATCATTAGTGACGATTAATACTTGTTGACCCGTGATGTAGGGGCTAATGCGCTCAGCCATCGTACTCAACTTAACAGTAACCGTGCTCGACTCAATACCAACTCGCTCAGCGTTTTCTTCATTCTGCTGTGCCGTGATAATAATGGGGTAATCATGGCTTTGGGTATGTACTACTAAACCGTCATCGAACAGTGGCTTTGCCATAGAGCGTTCCTGATTGTAATAAGCTGTTTTTAGTTTGTGTTAAATAGGCTGCTTTTTAGCTATTTGCTATTTCTTATTTTCAACGTCTGTGTCTGCAGGATTATCAGCTGTATTAGATAAAAACAGCTCAAGTTGCTGTAACAGCTGATTGACCATATGCCGTGGATAAGTGTGACCGGTCGGCAGAATAATATGGGCGACTTGTCGATATAAAGGATCACGGATTTGATATAAATTTTGTAAAATGCGCCTAGGATTGGGCTGCTGTAATAGCGGGCGTGACTTATCCTTAGCGGTACGCGCCATTTGCACATCGACTGGGGCATTGAGATAAACGACTATGCCGCGCTGATGCAAGAACTTACGATTATCGCTACGCATAACCGCACCGCCACCAGTGGCCAAGACGATTTTTGGCTGTAAAGTCAGCTCATCGATAGCTTTGGTTTCGCGTTCACGAAAGCCAGCCTCACCTTCTTTGGCAAATATCCAAGCAATATCCGCACCGGTTTGTGACTCGATATACCAGTCGCTATCGACAAACTCTCGCCCCAACTGCTTGGCAAGCAAACGACCGATAGTAGTCTTTCCCGCACCCATCGGACCTACTATGAACACCGACGGTAATTCCTCCAACATAACACTTACTCAGCTAAATTAACTATCATACAACGTCATCGATAATCTGGCTAGTAAGCAGGGTGCATTATTAACAGTAAAAGCTACTATCGATGAGTTTAAAGCCTTCTGTTGCCCCCTATAATTGTTTACTATAATTATTTTAAACACAAAAAAAGCAAGCGCTTAGGCCTGCTTTTTTATTTCACTAAATGGATGATACTAAAATACTAATAAGAGAGATAAGCGTTTAATCTAAACGGCTGATGCCATCATTAATAAGTTTTGGAGTCACAAATATCAATAACTCCTCTTTATTATTACTACGCACATCGCGACGGAACGCGCGACCGATATAAGGCAAATCACCTAAGAAAGGGACTTTATCAACGCCATTATTAGTGCGGTTTCTAAAGACACCACCTAATACTATAGTCTGCCCATCTTCAACGATAACGTTGGTCGAGATAGAGTCTTCATTGATAGCGACATCGCCATTGATAATAGTTGGCGTACCGTTAGTAATGAGCAGCTGTAAGCCGATCTTGCCATCAGGGGTGATATTTGGCGTGGCCTCTAAGCTGAGTGCCGCTTCTCTAAAGCTAGTACTAGTAGCCCCACTAGCCGCCGCTTCTTGATAAGGAATCTGCGTGCCTGAAGAAACTTTGGCGGTTTGTTTATCAGCGGTCAGAATCTTTGGTGTAGAGATGACTTCACCGCGATTGTCTGCTTGTAGCGCTGATAGCTCAAGATCTAGCATAAAGTCTGAAATACCTAACAGCCCAAAAGCAATGCTACCAGCAGGATTAGCAATCCCTAAATCCACGTTTAAATTATCTGGGCTACTAATATTATAGCTAGGATAAGACACGGTCTGACCATTAATAGTCGTAGTTTCAATATCGAAATCTTTTAGATCAGCCAAAGTCTGATTGCTACCGCCTACTAATAGATTACGGTTGGTCGCCGCCCCACTAGACAAGATACCCCAACGCACGCCGATCTCTTTGCTAAAGCTGTCCGTTGCACTAACGATACGTGCCTCAATCATCACTTGGCGTACCGGAATATCGATTTTGGCAATAAGCTCGCGGATATTTTCGATACTGTCAGCCACATCTTTGATAATTAAAGTATTAGTACGCTCATCAATAGTGACCGTGCCGCGATCAGACAGCAAGGTATTATTGTCTTGAATATTATTTGTGCTACCAAGAAGGCCGGAATTATTGTTTGAGGGACCACTGCCGTCAGAGATTAGCTTCAATACGTCCTGAGCTTTGGCATAACTGAGACGAATATATTCTGTCCGTAGCGGAGAAAAAGAATCAACCGCTCGTTGGGCTTGCAGCTCATCTGCTTCTTGTTGAGCAAGCTCAGTAGAGGGCGCCACTAAAATAACGTTGCCGTTCTCACGCTTACCTAAATTTT
Source organism: uncultured Psychrobacter sp. (assembly GCA_965534785.1). Lineage (GTDB taxonomy): Bacteria > Pseudomonadota > Gammaproteobacteria > Pseudomonadales > Moraxellaceae > Psychrobacter. The sequence continues at coordinate 7,765 of CBETCF010000022.1, read as the reverse complement.
TACTTTTTAGAATGATATCCAGTGCTTGATCCCAAGGCACATTGATCAATCGCAAAGTGATGTTACCAGCGACTGAATCACTAGCGACAACGTTCATCTGAGTGAATTGCGCTAAGATATCAAGGACACTACGTATCTCAACATCTTGAAATTCCATCGATAGCGCTTCGCCAGTATAGACTTTTTCTTCCAGCGTAGGCTCACGTAACAGCTCAGGTTTAGTGATACCGATATTTAATTGATTACCTGATTGGTAGGCTTGATACTCATAGTCGCCGTTCATGTTGATGGTGATGATGCCAGTTTGACCTTGGTTTTTGGTATCAACACTAGCCACTAAGCCACTATTTATATTTAGCCGACGCAGCAAGTTTCTAGGAACGGTACTGCCCGTTAGGCGAACTACTAGCTTATTGCCTTGACGCTGCACGTCTACCGGAATAGCTTCATTGGCTAAGGTAATACTGACATTACCACCGCCATCGCTACCCGCGGCAAAGTTCAAAGCGCTCAGGCCATCGTAGCTATATTGGCGACTCACTTGCGAGGCGGCAAGGTTAGGATCTAATAGCGGATTAACTCTGACCACCATAGTATCAGCAGGAACTTGGGCTTTAGTCTGACGAACGACTACCTGAGCTACAGCCGCGCTATTGGTTTCAACAATGGGAGTAACTATAGAGCTGCTGACTGGAGTAGTAATAATAGCTGTATTGTTATTTAGCACATCCGCTACAGGGTCATTAGTGACTTGTGCAGTCGCATCATTAATAGTTAATAACAAATTATTGCCATCGATGGCGGTAGTATAATTACCGTTTTTTTTCAGTCCGACAATAAGACGGGTGGTACTATCATTACTCAGAGTAGTAATGTCATTGACCATGCCGATATTATAATCAGTAAATCTACTGGCCAAACCATTTTGTACTTGTTCAAAATCTAGCACCAAACGACTGGGATTGTCGAGCTGATAAGCGGCAGGTAAGCTTGGTTTTTCATTAAAGCCTAAACGTAGCTGCGTAGCTGCTGGAGACATTTGGATTACGGAGACATTGTTGATACGCGGTTCAGCGTAACTATGGCTCATGATAGCGAACATACTCAGAGCCAATGCAGGAGCGGCGAAAGTAGAGGAAACCCGACTACTAGTCGGCTTTGTCTTCTTTTTAAATACGATCATTACTTATTCCTCAAAAACCTACTATCTTAATTTATAGGAGAGACCAGCGACTGTGGTCTTTCAATAAACCCTGCGCGGCTGTCTGGTACAATTTCAATTAGGTTAATCTGTGTTGGCGTAATCTCGACAATTCGGCCGTCATTGAGCCCAAGGTAATCCCCTACTTTGACGCTAGCTACCGAGCCATCTGGGCGCTGCACTAAAGCATACTGCTGCCCTTCAGGTGAGATTAGCACACCGCGAAAGGTCAGCTGAGCAATCTCATACTGCTCCAATGGCTCTTTTATACGATTGATATCAGGACGTACGCCATCAATAGCGGTGGTTGGCCCCTGCACATTCACTAAGCTTGGGGGCAAAAAGGGACTGCGTAAGCTACTGGCACTGTAGACAAAGTCTTCTACTAGCAAGGCTTTGGGCGGTGGCTCAATATCTTGCGCTTTTGCAGCTCGTATCTCAGCCATCGCTTGCTCAGCCATACCAATTCTATCAGCACAGCCACTGAGTATAATGGTCGTTATCGCTAAAATTATAAAGTTAGGCAGCAGTTTAGTCATCAGTTGCCTCCAGCGTCAGCAGATTCAGTACCATCAGTAGCGGCTGCTTCCCCTTCAAGAGCTGGCTCTTTTGAGCGATAGGTCTTGGTTTGTAGTACCAAATTTAGCTCCGGTATAGCTTCTAAAGTAGGTTGAGGGTTATTCACCTCAAAATTATGCATAGTGATAATACGTGGCAGCGCTGCTAGACCACTGATAAAGCTGCCAAACTGATGGTACTCCCCTAAAGCGGCAATACGAATAGGCTGCTCGATAAAAAACTCATTTTCAATTTCAGGCTCAACTGAGATATCTTGGAAACGAATATTACTACCGACTCCAGTCATATTGATACCTTCCACTAGCTCAGAAACTCGCGTCTCTTTCGGTAGCTGATCGAGTAAAGTATTAAATTCGGTATCCATTTGTGCTACTTGCGCTTTATAAGTCTCTAAATGCCGCGCTCGAGATTCTTTTTCACGATAGCTTTCTAGTAAGGTTTGCTGTTCACTCTCACTCGCTTTGATCTCATCAATCTTACTGCTGATCGGCAATGCCCAAGAGAGAGCCGCGATAAAAGTAACTATTAATATTAACACTGTTACTTTTACAGGAAGAGGCCAATTACCTGAATTAGCGGTATCTAACGATTCAAAGCTGCGACGAAACTCATTTAAGTCAAAAGATTTTTTTGGGCGTTGCGGCCTGTCTTGCTTCTTGAGTAAGCTTTTTTTAGTTTTAATTAAGCTTTTTTTGCGCATAGGTTTCATAAAGCGCCTCCAGAGCTAGTGGCGTCATTGGCTACCATATCTGATGGTTCTGTAAGCTCGGGCAGTGACGATTGTACTTGTGTGGTAATCACAAACTGCACATAGCTATCTTCAGGATAGATTGGTCGCGGTTGCTCACCATTAGTTGGAGCCTGATTTAAGGACGTTGGCGTCTCATAAGCGCTGATGTTCTGCTGAATATTACGCACCGCAGAATTACCCATCCAAGGACTACTATCCAAGTTACGGATCAAGCTTGAGACGACATTGGGGTTATCTGCAAGCCCAGTAAAGGTCAGTAAATCATCTTCGCGTTTTAGATTATTGAGATAAAGAGCAGGAGGAATAGCTTTGGCAATATCATCCCATAAGCGCACTGGTATCGGACGGCGTCCCTGCAAATCTTGAATAACTTGCATACGCGAGATAATATCTTCACGGCGCTGCTCAAGGGTATCAATTTCCGTCAACACCGCATCTAAGCGACTGTTTTCTTGCGTAATACGGTCATTAGCATCACGTTGCTCTTCTAACTCATTATTGAAATAACTCCAAGTAGCAAAGGCCGCTAATAGCGCTAGCAAAGTTACCGTAGCAACTAAAGTTAGAAACTCTTTATTGCGACGCGCGCGTTCCTCAGCTCGCCATGGCAATAGATTAATATTAGCCATTAATTAAAGCTCCTTAATGCTAGACCACAAGCTGCCATTAAGCTTGGCGCGTCAATAGCCAACTGCTCGCTGTCTATATAAGGACTGATAGTCATATTAATAAATGGATTAGCGACCGTGACCCCTATGCCTAATTTTTGTTGTATCATGCCAGCCAGACCCGGTATAGAGCTACTACCACCAGCGAGCACAATATGATCAATACGACTATGTTGGCTTGAGGAGAAGTAAAACTGTAACGATCGGGTAATCTGCTGAACGGTACTTTCCATAAATGGTGTTAGTACTTCAGGATAATAATCATCCGGTAATAGACGTTGATGCTTATTAGCCATTGCTTCTTCGTAAGACAAGCCATAACGATCTTGAATAGCTTCCGTCAGCTGCAATCCACCAAACAATTGTTCTCTACTGTATATAAACTTTTGATCTTTTGCGATATATAAGGTGGTTTGGTTGTGGCCAATATCAACAAGCGCCACTAATTCTGGCATGTTCGGTAAATTATCTGCCATCACTTTAAAAGCACGCTCAATAGCATGCGATTCAATGTCCATAACTTTGGTTTTTAGACCACCAAAGGCCAGGGCATCAACGCGTTGATCAACGTTTTCTGAGCGTGAAGCTGCTAACAAAACTTGCACCATAGTCTCATCGACTAACGAGGGACCAATGACTTCAAAATCAAGATTGACCTCATCCAAAGGATAAGGGATATACTGATCGGCATCTAGACGAATTTGTGCTTCGCGTTCGACCTCATTTAGGTTAACATCCATCTCTATAATCTTGGTGATAACCGAAGATCCTGACACTGCAGTAGCCGCATCACTGCCTGCTACCCGATTTTGGCGTGCCAAACTAGCGATAGTATCACCAGCGGCTTCAGTATCTACAATGAGTTTATCAACGACTACTCCTGGAGTTAATCTCTCAATACCATAAGATTTGAGATGATAAACTCCCTGTTGCCGATTTATGTCAACTAGCTTCACTGAAGTTGCACAAATATCCACTCCGATTAGACTTTGATGCTTAGAAGAAAGTAGCTTCACAAACTCTACACCTTATATAGAATGTACGTTACAAAGGTTTTGTAATAGTCGAATACAATACGTTACTTAATAGACATATTCAAGCATTTAAAAAGTTTTCTCAGATAATTACACATTTAATGTGACCCCTACTTTGGGTTCAAGGTATAATGACTGATGTTAAAATCCTTAACTGATAAGCCTACTATGCCCAAAAAAAACACTACTGCCCGTCTAATTCACTATTTAGTGGGACTTTTGATTGCCTTTCTAGCACTGGTAGTTATTTTGGTGCTCGCCGTTCCTATCGGGTTCTATGGTATGGCAATGTATTTATCGCCTACTCTGCCTAGTATTCAAGAAATCAAGAAAGCAAATCTGGAGATGCCGCTACAGATATATAGTAGCGATGATAAACTTATCGGTCAGTACGGTAACCGTTTATCTTTACCGGTAGCTTATGAAGATATTCCTAAAGGGCTAACTAATGCCTTCTTAGCCGCTGAAGACTCCTCTTTTTTTCAGCACAGTGGTATCAGTATTAAAGGTCTAGGTCGTGCGGTTACAGAGGCAGTAACTGATGATGAAAGCCAAACAGGTGGCTCGACCATTACCATGCAGGTTGCTAAAAACTATTTCCTAAGTCCGGATCGCACCTTAAACCGTAAACTAACTGAGTTATTTGTTGCACGTAAGATGGAAGATGAGCTTAGTAAGAATGAAATTCTTACTTTATATGTCAATAAGATATATTTAGGTGAAGGTGCCTATGGCATTCGTGCTGCTGCCAAAAAATACTATAGTAAGTCTCTAGAGAATCTGACGGTCGCTGAGATGGCGATGTTAGCAGGCTTACCAAAAGCACCCTCAAAATACAATCCAGTAGCCAATCCTAGTCGAGCATTGACCCGCCGTAATTGGATCGTTGGCCGGATGCATGAGCTTGGCTATATCGACCAAGCTCAGCATGATGAAGCTATCAGCTCTCCTATCGGCTTGAATTTATATCAAGAAAAGCTCGATGTTAATATGCCTTATTTGGCAGAAATGACCCGTTATGCTTTGGTCAATCGCTACGGTGAACAAGTGGTTAATGGCGGTTGGCGGGTACGCTTAACCGTCGATAGTAAAGCACAGCAGGCCGCTGAAGCATCAGTGCTAAAAGGCTTGATTGCCTACGATCATCGCCACGGTTGGCGCGGGGCTGAAGCCAATGATAAACCACTTGAAGACTTCCGCCGTTATGGCAGCATGTATCCTGCCAAAGTCACTAGTATAAAATCACGCAGCTTCGATGCTCTTATGCAATCAGGCGAGACCGTCACCGTAAACTGGTCGGGTATGAGTTGGGCAAAAAAATTCATCTCCGCCGATCGCTTCGGCAATTTACCTAGTAACGCCTCTCAAATTGTCAACGATAAAGATATCGTGCGCTTGATAAGCACAGAAAATGGCAATTGGCAATTAGCACAGATACCAGATGTCCAAGGCAGCTTAGTTTCTTTAGACCCAGAAACAGGTGCGGTCAATGCTCTAGTAGGCGGATTTGACTTTAACCACAGCAAATTCAATCGCGCGTTACAAGGTTGGCGTCAGCCGGGTTCAATTATAAAGCCGCTGGTTTATACCAACGCTCTTGAAAAAGGCTATAGCCCAGATAGCATTGTCTCTGACCGCCCCATTCAAGTAGGCGATTGGAAACCAAAAAACTCTGATTCACGCTTCTTAGGGGACATTACCTTACGCCGTGGACTTTATCTCTCTCGTAACTTAGTTTCTATTCGCTTACTACAGGCCGTTGGCATATCAGATACTCGTGACCTATTAGATCAATTTGGTCTGGATAAAGAAAAACTGCCCACTACTCTCTCATTAGCCCTGGGCGCTGGTCAAGCAACGCCATTACAAATGGCAACGGCCTACGCAACTTTCGCTAACGGTGGTCATCGCGTTCAGCCTTACTTTATTGAGCAAATTTATAATTATCAAAACGAGCTATTGTTTCAGGCTAATCCACAACAAGCCTGTGCCTTATGCTTTAACGAACAGCTCGATGAGCGCAATAAACAGCTAATTGAAGAGGCTGAAAGTCTTGCGGAAGAAAAATTGGCTGAGCCTGACAATAATGATGAAGTAGTCGCTAGTGATAGTGAGACTAATAATCAAAATGACAGCAGCGAAGCTGGCGAGCAAGTAGCAGCTGATGAAATTGCCACTACTAACGAAGATGCTCAAGGTAATGATTTAACTAACACCAAAATTTATGATGCTAGTCCGTTAGCAGATCGCCTACAAGCGCCAGTGGTTCAGTATGTTACTGCCACACAAGCCCCGCGTATTCTGAAGCCAAGAGTGGCTTATGATATGGCCGATATTTTGCGAGATGTAGTACAGCGTGGTACTGCTGTGCGAGCCAAAGCGCTTGGTCGTAATGATATTGGTGGTAAAACAGGAACCACTAACGAAGCTAAAGATGCTTGGTTTGCAGGCTTCCATCCCACCAATGCTACCATAGTATGGATGGGTTTTGATCAACCCTCAACTCTTGGTCGCCGTGAGTATGGTGGCGTAGCTGCCCTTCCCGTTTGGATGGACTTTATGAAAGCACAGTTAAAAGGCGTGCCTTATCAATGGGTTTCTCTCGATAATAAGTCCAAATCTAAAAAGCAACAGCAGCAAATTATTGAAATGAATGATGGCGGGATCGTTACTGGCGATATTGATGAAGAAGAAACGGGCGCTAGTAAGCCGGTTAAGACTAAAACTCAGCAGCGCAAACCTCCTGAGCCGATAGAAGAAGAGCCAAAACCTGAAGCGCAGTCCACTGCTTCTCGCAATAGCAATGATAGCGCTACCACAAGACCATTAACGCCAACGCCAGCAGAGCGTATGCCAGCAATGCCAGAATAGTAGCTACTAGCTCTTCTAAGGCAGCTCTAAAATAAAAAAGGATGTTCATAACTGAACATCCTTTTTTTATGCAGCAAAGCTTTGTAGCAGCTTAGCTAACTCCATACGCTCGTTTAAAACTCAACCATGCCGCCACGTAACTGATCAATCAGCGCTAACAGCTGACTACGCCATTCTCGAATAGTAGCCTCATCAGGTAACCATTGGTTCGATAAGGTCACTACGTTGACAATAAGATCTTTAGACTCAGTCTCTAACTGCTGACTATCACCGCTACTCGGTTGATCCGCTAATACCGCATACAAACAGCGTCGATAAGCCCGCTCTATATTAGCTAAAAACCCTTGTTGCTGTAACTGCTGCAATTGCATGACTTCTGGTGAAACTTGAGTACGCACACTCAACTCACGCTCTATCTGCTCTAAAGTTGGCGCCTTCAGGTCTAGTCCATAAAACTGTGATAACTCCTGCATAAAAGCCAAAAAGCTGCCATATAGATGAAAAATAGCGGTTTCGCAATGTGCTTGATAGAGCTGCTTATCATTACTACTATCAGCCGCCTGACAGGCTAAACGACAGAAGTAGAGCTTTTGATTGGTGCGATCGGCATGATACTTGGCAACGCGCGTTTTACCAGCCATGAGTGGGTTGTCCTTTTATT
>CBETCF010000021.1:0-16899 GCA_965534785.1 uncultured Psychrobacter sp. | reverse complement strand
GGCCAACGCGGCACACAGCTAACCGCTAAATCATCGGTTTGTCCAGCGTTCAGGCGCTCGTAACCAGCATAAGCAATCATCGCGCCATTATCCGTGCACAAAGCTGGCGGTGCGTAATGTACCGTAGCATTGATTTTTGCTAATTCCGTCTCTAAAGTTTCACGCAGATGAGTATTAGCACTGACGCCGCCGGCAATCACCAAACGACTCATATTAACTTGCTTAAGCGCTTTCACGCATTTTTTCACGAGCGTATCAACCATCGCGTGTTGGAAGCTCGCGGCAATATCGGCCCGTACTTGGGGATCGCTATCAGCCAAATTTCCTGAGCCACCTGAATTTGGCGTATCTTTAATCAGATTATGAACTGCGGTTTTCATACCACTAAAAGAGAAGTCGAGACCACGATGCAGCATAGGCCTTGGCAGCTCATAAGCGTTAGAATTACCCGCCTCTGCAAGCTTAGCAATATTGGGGCCACCCGGATAAGGTAAACCAAGCATTTTAGCGGCTTTATCGAAGCACTCACCAGCGGCATCATCGATGGATTCGCCTAATATTTCGTACTCTCCGATACCCTTAGCGGCGATAAGCTGAGTATGACCGCCGGAAACTAGCAAGGAAACAAAAGGAAACGGCGGCGGATTAGCGCCCATCAAGGGTGCTAATAAATGGCCTTCCATATGATGCACGCCAATAGCCGGAATGCCTAAACCATAAGCCAAACTGCGACCAAATAGTGCGCCAGTCATTAGCGCACCAATCAGCCCTGGACCTTTGGTATAAGCAATAGCGTCAATATCATTTTTACTGATATCACACTGCGCTAGTAGCTCATCGAGTAGTGGCACCAACTTACGGATATGATCGCGGCTTGCCAGCTCAGGTACCACGCCACCATAGACAGCATGCAGCTCTATTTGCGAATACAATACTTGCCCGACCAAACCCTTGTTTGGACTATCGATCTGCTCGCTATCAAAAATAGCCAGACCAGTCTCATCACAGGAAGTTTCTAAGCCTAATACTTTCATGATATTGCCTTTATCTCTTTAGTAGTCACGGCGTGATTGTAATCATCATTATTTGCCAGGGTACTGTTTTAATAGCAAAAAACCGCCATTGCATGAACACAATGGCGGTCAGTTTAACCAATTTCAATAGCTAACGATGTCTATCAGCTGACAGCCGCTAGCATATAATCAACAGCGGCTTTAACTTGTGCTTCGCTAACGCCATTGATCGCTTGAGCTGGCATTTTATTGAAGCCTTGAGCTGAATGGCTATATAGAGTCTCTTTATCTTTGGCTAGCGCTGACGCCCACGCTACTGTATCGCCATATTTTGGAGCATTTAATAAGCCATTGTCATGACAAACTTTGCACTGAGCTTCATAAAGTTGCACACCAGCATCCGCGGCTAAAGCCTCAACCTCAGCACTTTCTTCAACTACTTCGACAGCACCAGTATCTCCAGTTACAGACGGTTCAGTAGTTACCCCTTCTGCAGCTGTCGCGGGTTCAGCTTCGATATTTTCAGTATTAGCAACTGGCTCTTCTACTATCGAGTCTTCTACCACTGGCTCTACAGCAGCCGTTTCTTTATCGCTACTGCAGGCACTAAGGGACAATAACACGCTTAAGCTTAGTGCCGATAGCGTGGCTTTGGTAATTGATTTTCTATACCAATACGGCTCATTAAACATAGTCATTCCTTCAGCAAACGATTGAGCTTGATAGATAGCCAGTCACTAAACTAGCAAGACTAAACTAGCAAAACTGACTTTAGCTGGCTTCTGCAATCATATATTCGACAGCTTGACGGATCTGATCTTCAGTAACACCATTATAAGCTTGTGGTGGCATCTGATTGAAGCCCTCCGCCGAATGAGTGGTCAAAGTATCTAACCCTTTTTCGATACGTGGCGACCATGCGGCAGTATCACCAAGTTTTGGCGCATTGAGCAAACCAGTAGCATGACAAGCCATACACTGTTTGTTATAAAGCTCAGCACCAACATTGACTGCAAGATCTTCAGATGCTGTTGCCTCTTCTGCTGCCATATCAGTATCTGTAGTTTCAACTTCTGCCGTCTCAGTAGTAGCCACTACCATAGGTTCGGTTTCTGCAAACTCCATATCTTCGGCTTCAGGAGCATTGGCACGTGCAATCTCAGCAGCAGCTTCTACTCGCTCTGGCGCTTTGACCTCTTCATGGCCGCCTCCACAAGCGCTAAGACTAAATCCTAAGCTGATCACTAGCGATGTCCACAATGCTGTATTCAGTGCCGTTTTTCTCATCCCAACATCCTCAATAAAGTTGATACAAAAGCGTATAGAACCTAATAGATTATTGCAATTATCATAGCATAAAATCAGCTAAAACCGTTATTGTCATAAGGTGTTTTTATTAGAATTTCTTTGACTTGATTGGTGTCCATTTATCGCAATAGTTAGCGACTAATGGCTTAAAGATGTTGACTTTACTGACAATTTTAGGTAAAATTACCGCCCTTGTACTTTTGTGCAAGCTTATCCTAGTTTGAGCTGATGCTGGTGATCTTGAGATATTACCGCTAAATACTAATACACAGCCAAACTAATGCCTTTATATCTCATCCCTATAAGGAGTCTTCATGCCTGCAGTTAAGGTTAAAGAAAACGAACCCGTTGATATCGCTATCCGCCGTTTCAAACGTGCTTGCGAAAAAGCTGGCGTATTGTCAGACGTACGTAAGCGTGAGTTTTATGAAAAACCAACGCAAGAGCGTAAGCGCAAAAAAGCCGCTGCCGTAAAGCGTTATAAGAAAAAATTACAACGTGATACTATCCGTACCACGCGTATGTACTAATCGCTAGCTTTTTAGCTACATATTGGTAGTACATCAGCGCCACTGTTATCGATTGATATCAGTGGCGTTTTTTATGCTACAATTTTTATTATTGTCAATTAGTAGCGCTCAATTAACAGCTACTAGTTAGAACTTCCATAATAACCATAAACAAGGAATGGTCATCATCATGAGTGCACTTAAACAGCAATTAGCCGATACTATCATCACTTCTATGAAAGCTCGCGAGCTTGAGCGCGTCAAAGTCATGCGTAATGTCCAAGCCGTGGTCAAACAAATCGAGATTGATCGCAGAGTTGATCTGGACGATGCTGGCGTGTTAGAGATTTTGCAAAAACAGCTCAAACAGCGTCAAGAATCGCTAGCTATTTTTACTGAGAATGGCCGTGATGATTTAGCAGCCAAAGAGCAGTTCGAGATTGATATCATCAACGAGTTCATGCCCAAACAAATGGATGATGCTGAGCTTGCCACTTTAGTTAATGCTGAAATCAGTGCACAAGGGGCTACTTCTATGCGCGATATGGGTAGCGTGATGGGCGTTTTAAAAACTAAAACTGCTGGTCGTGCCGATCCTGCTATTATCTCCAAGCTCGTGAAAGAAGCGCTGCAAGGTTAATGATTAGTAACGTTAGCTATTTTTTATAAATAACAGTACGTTACTCTTTAAGCTGACAATAGCAAAACTGATAACCGCTTAGGGCTCAAAGTCTTTGGCGGTTTTTACCTCGATGATTTCTTGTTTAATACTCGCTACTAATGGTCGACCACTACTAGCATTAGCCGTTTGCAATTGTTTGGCGAGCTGCTGCGCTTGTGTCAATGAAGTCAATGCGGAGTCATAACGCCCATTCCACAACTGATCGTGGCTGCGGTAACGTAGCGCATTAATCGTAGCAATAGCGGCTATCGATGCTGATGAAGAAGTCTTAGCCAACTTTTCATTAGCCAATTGCAAGCTCTGCCAAGCGTAGCGATCACTAGGCTGCTGTAGCGTTAGCGGTTTTAGTAATGCTTGCGCTTGCATGGGCTGATTATTATTAGTCAGTGCTTCTGCTAAATACAGACGCAGATCACGACGTTCAGGATAAAGGCGCTGCTGAGCACTCAATACCTCTACCGCTTGTTGCCATTTGTTTTGTTCGCTAAGCACTTGACTATAAGTAATTGACAATAATGGCTCTAACATCTGTAGCTGAGTTGCCGGTAACGCTGAAAGCTCAGTCATCAGCTTATCGGCATCAGTAAAGCGCTGCTGCTCACTATACCAGTGCATCAAGGCTAGCTTGGCACCGTTGCTGCTTCTAGCGGCTGTGGTCAACGCAGTTTCTGAGGTATGCTTGCCCGTAACCTGTACGCGCCAATATAATAAGTCGAACAAAGCCTGATGACGCTGCTGCTCAGGTAAGGATAAGGGCGCGTAACGTTGAGCACGAGTTTGTGATTCGCTCAAGCGCTCATTACTCAAAGGATGCGAACGTACAAAACTAGGCAGATAGCGATTTTCGACTTGATTGAGCTGGCTCTTTTGATTCATCGTCGCAAAAAAGCTTGGCATAGCTCGCGGATTATAGCCTGCTTGCGCCATGATCTGCATGCCTACTCGATCCGCCTCACGCTCATTGCTACGGCTAAAGGCCATAGTACTATTCATAGTGGCGGTCTGTGAGCCCATCATTACTGCTGCTCCCGCATCACCATCAATGGCTGAAGCGGCAATAGCAGCGAGCATGCCGCCTATCTGCATTAACAAGGCTTTTTTGCGCTCATCGACGCCGCTCTCATAATGCCGTTGACTGATATGCGCCACTTCATGCGCCACCACACTGGCCAACTCATCCATACTGCTAGCCGCTAATATCGTACCGCTATTAATACCGATGACCCCGCCAGGCGCAGCGAAAGCATTAATATTAGGGTTATCGATGATCACTACCGCTAATGGCGCTTGCTGCCGTGCTTGAGCATTGAGGCGCCAAGTCATCGCTTTTATTACTTCCTGAACCCAAGGATCGTGCTCCATTTTGGTACGGCCATTGATCTTCTGTAACGACCAGTGCCCAATAAGCTTGTTCTGATATTGATCAGAAAAACTTAGCGATTGCCCTTGTAAGTTTGGCAGTTCAAGCTCGTTTATTGGTGTTTGCCATGAATTAAAAGTTGAGTTCTGAGCAACCGTTGCACCATGACTGAGACTACTGATCAGCAGTGTCAGAGCAAGCAAGCTATTAATCGATGAGTTATTGAGACGATTCAAATGGTTATCCTATTTTAACCCTCAAACTGGTTTTTTCCGCTAGCTATATCCTCTTTTTGCAAACAACTAAAGCGTATTAGGCAGCTATAAAAAACAGTAAGGTCAAATGGTTAGGTAATTTATTTTAAGGCTGTTTTGACTATATAAGGTTGCGGTTATGACGTCAATTATTAGCCAGTATTGACTACCAATATCTAGGCAAGCGTCACGGTTAAGTAACATTATTGTGCAATGCTAAAACATCAAACACCGTGATGATGATATTCAACTGCTCTTCTACAATGGCAGTTTGTTATAATAAGTATTTATAATTAAGGGTTTGCTCTATGTCTGCTGCGCTTAACGCTACTATTCATGCTCCATACCAGATAGCACTGTCATCGGCTTTGTCTACCAATGAGCAGCAGCTTACCACGGATTTATTAGCGCTATTACCGAAGACGTATGTTAGTGAGATTGGTGAGGGTCAAGCTGATTCTGCTATTATTATAAAAAGCCTAGTTGATGGGCGTGGTTTGGCTTGCCCTATGCCTTTACTGAAGACTAAAGTCGCTCTACGAGAAGTGTCTACAGGTGAGGCTTTATATGTCATCGCTACTGATCCCAACTCACAAGCGGATATCACTGCTTTTTGTCGACAATCTCAAGCTAGTAACACCGCTTCCTTAGCTATTTTAGTTAATACCGTTACTGACAACGCCGTTACTGATGACAAAACGGCACAAGCAGCCGATACAATATTTCACTTCATCATTACCAAAACCGATAGCAACTAAGCGCTGCTATCCTTTACAATTACTATAATCGTTTTATTTTGCATACTTGTTTACTTATTTGATTAAGGTCAAAGATATGGCTACTATTCCTACTGACTCTGCGACAGCAAAATCTTCATCAACGAAGAAGCCTCGCAGTAACGACAAGGTGACCACTGAGCAAAACGCAGCCCGTAAAGCGGCGTTAGAGGCGGCGGCTAAACGTCCGCCATATGATGCTAGTGCCCTAGAAAAAACCAGCACTCGTGATTTAGTGCCAGCAATGCCTACCCACCTTTCAGCTCCTGGGGTGAACTTGGGTGCTTATATTAATACTGTACATCAAATTCCTATTCTGACACCGACTCAAGAGCAAGAGCTTGCGCATCGCTATTATGATGAAGGCGATGTCGAGGCAGCACGATTATTAGTGATGTCGCATCTGCGCTTTGTTATTCATATCGCGCGGAGCTATTCAGGTTATGGTTTACCGCAAGCGGATCTGATTCAAGAAGGTAACTTAGGTTTGATGAAAGCGGTGAAACGTTTTGATCCCAATAAGGGTGTGCGTTTGGTGTCCTTTGCCGTGCATTGGATTAAGGCTGAAATACACGAGTTTGTGATTCGTAACTGGCGGATTGTCAAAGTAGCAACGACTAAGGCTCATCGTAAGTTATTCTTTAACTTACGTAGCCTAAAGAAGACCAATAATCAGCTGACCTTAGAAGAAGCTGACGCGATCGCCAATGATCTGAATGTCACTCGCAAGCAAGTGCTAGAGATGGAATCACGCCTAACTTCTTATGATGCTTCTTTTGAGACTCAAACTAGCGATGACGATGATGGACGTTATGCACCGCAGTTATTCTTAGAAGATGGTATCGATCCGGCGGAGATGGTAGAAGAGTCAGATTGGGAAGCCAGTAACTCTTCCGCTTTGATCGCGGCAATGGATACTCTAGATGATCGCTCTCGTGATATCGTTGAGCAACGTTGGTTGACGGAACAGAAATCTACCTTGCATGAATTGGCGGCGGTTTATTCCATATCAGCAGAACGTGTGCGCCAAATCGAAAAGAATGCTATGGATAAAATCCGTGACGCGATGACTATCGAAAGCGTCATTTTGCCAGATGATATTCAGTAACTGATAATTAGCTGCTATATCTAATTCAATAATTCATTTTATTAAATACAAATAGTAAAAAATAAGAGTTTGATAATGGTCAATTGGATAGGTATTGCTGCCATTAATATGGCTATTGCAGTGGCACTGGGCGCCTTTGGTGCTCATGGGCTCAAAAGCTTAGTCAACGACCAGCAGCTTGCGTGGTGGCATACGGCAACCTTATACTTATTTGTGCACGCGCTTGGTCTACTATTAGTTGGCGTTCTAGTACGCCTCAATTACGCCACTCAGACTACTGCTTGGTTGCTACAGATCGGAGTTGTTATCTTTGCTGGTAGCTTATATGCGATGACTTTGGGGGCACCAAGATGGTTTGGCGCTATTACTCCTATCGGCGGTGTTTTGATGATAGCCGGTTGGGTATGGTTGGCAGTAACCGCTTTTCGTCTTGGTAAATCGTTATAATAGTAAGCCAAAAAAAGCAGCATACTGTCACTTTGTTATGCTTATCATTTAGATATTTCAGTCACGTTAGATAATTAGGGAGCACAGCTAATGAGCACTATCACTGTCAACGGTAAGACTTTGCAAACCACGCATCAAACAGTGCAATTGGTAGTCAATGAGTTAGGTCTAAGTAAAGGTCGTTATGCGGTAGAAGTCGACGGTGACCTCGTCCCAAAAAGTGAGTTGGGTCAATTGCGAGTAGTAGAAGGCATGGCTATTGAAGTCGTGCAAGCAGTCGGTGGTGGCTAAGGTACTCTTTATAATTATTCAAATCTACAACCAAAAAAGACCTCAACGAAATTAACGTATGAGGTCTTTTTTGATTGTCCTACAGCTGATTGATTGGCTTGGAACGATAATAATTAAGTTTTGGTATTATGTTTATTATTAACTACTATTGTCGCCAAACCAATCAAAGCGTTTATATCTGTCGATAAAGTTATATCAGTAGTTATATCGCAGGAGCTGCATCAACTACTTCGTTATCATCATAATTTACATCACGTCCAGACCCACGGGTCTTCTTGTCTTGTTGACGAGTTTTATATTTACGTACTTGTCTCTCTAGTTTATCTGCCATCTCATTGATAGCTTTATACATATCATCGTCTTGGGCCTGAACAAACATCTCTTGACCTGAGACTCGCATAATAGCTTCAGCTTTGTGGCTTTTTTTGCCACCATCGCTAGCACCACTATTGTCTAATGACAAAATAACTTGGATACTTTGAATCTGATCAAAATGCCGTTCAATTTTCTCTAGTTTTTCGCGAACTGCGGTATTCATGGCATCGGTAACACTGATATGGTGACCACTAATAGATACGTTCATATATTCGTCCTTATATTTGTTTACTGTACTAAATCGCTTAGTTTTTGTTGTTAGTACCCCTCTAATTTGTCATGAATAATGGACAGTAGCAAGACAGTAAAGTGTAATTAAATGTAATCATATTCGTTATTAGTTACTAAATTATATATAATCAAAAAATTTTATTTTTATTAGTAGCCAATACCATACTACTTGCCTCAATCCTAACAGTAATTAATATTTTTGTTTACGTTGGGTAGAGGAGCCTATACCCATAGCTTCACGATATTTGGCTACGGTACGTCTGGCAATCTCAATACCTTCCTCATGCAGATGTTGCTGTAGACGACTATCAGACAGTGGCTTTCTAGGTGGCTCATTTGCAATCAGCTCTTTAATCATAGCGCTAATAGCAGTCGATGAGACATCGCCTTCACTGCTACTGACATGCGATGAAAAGAAATGCTTAAGTGAAAATAGACCTTGCGGCGTTAAGATAGATTTACTAGTTGTCAAACGCGAGACTGTCGACTCATGCACCCCTACCTCCTCGGCGATTTCTTTTAGGATAAGAGGTTGCATTGCTGAGGCACCGTGACGTAGAAACTCTTGCTGTCGCCTAACGATACTAGTCGCTACTTTTAATAAGTTTTGGTTGCGCTCCTCAATACTACGGATAAATAACTTAGCATCGGTGAGATTTTCACGTAAATACTGATTGTCTGAGCTATCATCACCGCGCTTAACTAGATTGGCATAGTCTTTATTAATACGTAGCTTAGGCAAAGTCTCAGGGTTGAGGCTGACCTGCCAGCGCTCATCTGCTACTGCCCTGTCGGCTTCAAGAGCGGCTATCTTATGATGGCGAATGGGCGTGACTAACACATCAGGAATATCATAGCTTTCAGGCTGTTGACCATAATCTGATTGGCTACTTTGATAAGCCAAACCAGGCGCAGGATTGAGCTGACGTAGCAATGTCAGCGCTGGAGTAATCTGCTCAGCCTTTAGGCCAGTAGCTTGTATGAGCGCCTTGATATTATTACTAACTAAGTGCTCACTAGCGGATAATAGTGCCTCAGCAAAAGCTAAATGTTCTGTATTACGATCAAGTTTACTTAGCTGTATCGCTAAGCACTCACTCAGATTACGGGCACCGACGCCTATTGGATCACAAGACTGGATGACCTTGAGCATGACTGTTATTTCATCACGTTCTATCGGCTCATCCCATTGATAAAAGCTTGCTATCGTTGCAAAGCTCTGCAGTAAATCATCAATATCTAAACGAATAAAACCCATTTCATCCATAGAATCGATCAGATAATCAGCGATCACAGTATCGGTATCAGATAAGCGCTTAAAATTGAGCTGCCAGCGCACATAATCCTGAATGCTAGCGTTGGTTGCGCCTTGATAACTATCGAGATCATCAAAATCAAAGTGGCTGGTAACGGTTTGGCTGGAGCTTGCTGTGTTGAAGCTATTCATCTCAAAAGTGGCTTGCACATTATAGTCGCTATCAGTCGTCTCTTTAGCTAAGCCTTCGCTATCGATATCCATAGCACTATCATCGATATTGGCTTGCTGCAATTTATCGAAACTGTCTGTATTGTCATAACTATCAGCGTTATCATAATTGTCATTAGAGCTATCACTAGCGGCTGCACTACTATTCCACATCTCAAGCGTTAACGGCTCATCGAAGCTCTCTTGGCTAACATCATAGTCTTCACCTTCATCATCATAACTGTCCTCATCCTCTTCAACGCGCTCAAGTAACGGGTTACTATCAAGCTTAGCTTGCACCTCCTGCGCTAATTCGAGACTAGAGAGCTGCAACAATTTGATGGCTTGCTGCATTTGCGGCGTAAGCTTTTGTGAGGTGCTTAACGTGGCTGCTAATCCGAATGACATACTCATGAACGGTTTATTGCACTCCAATATTGATATGGTTTTGTTCAATAATAACTGTCAATAGTGACTTATAATCCTATTGGGCCATGACGATAGCATTTTTTGTAGTAATCTTGCTATGATAATTTACAACCTATCAATAGCCGATACTAGATAAAATAGAAATGTCTTATTAAAACGCGAGACTGGTATGAACCCTTTTATCACTAAAAACAATAATACTTACGACTTAAATGAGAAACCTTATGAATAAGCAACTTAGCATCGCTGCGCTGCAAATGAATAGCCAGCAAGATGTCGAAGCCAACCTTAGCACTATTAAAGCGGCTATCAGTGAAGCCAGTGCACACGGAGCACAATTAATAGTGCTGCCTGAAAACTGTTGTAGCATGGGTCGGCAGTTCCCTACGGCTGAGCGTTTTGAGTCACTGTCAGCGACGCTAGGCGACTATTCCCGCGAGTATAACGTCTATCTGCTAGCCGGATCGCTACCTTGTCCGTTTCGTCCCGACGGTGTTATCGTCCCTGATGGTCGTCTGCGTCAGGTCAGTCAGCTGTTTGCGCCCGATGGCACGCAAGTCGCCCGTTATGACAAAATTCATCTGTTTACCGCTACGGTCGCTGATAAGCAAGGCAGCTATAATGAAGCAGCAACTTTTGAGCCCGGCACACAGACGCTAGTCACTCCTATTGAGGCAAATGGCGAGGTCTATCAATTAGGCATGATGGTTTGCTTTGATTTACGCTTCCCAGCCCTTGCTCAGCGTCTACGGCAAGCGGGTGCTGAGCTACTGAGCGCCCCGTCTGCCTTTACTTATATGACAGGACAGGCGCATTGGTCACTATTGTTACGAGCACGGGCGCTAGACAGTCAATGCCTAGTCATTGGTGCGGCTCAAGGCGGTGAACACTATTATAAGGATGGCAAGTCGCGGCAGACTTGGGGGCATAGCACTATTACCGGCTTTGACGGCACGATTATCGATAGCTATGAGAGTAGTGAGATTAAAGCTGAGGATAAAGATTATGCTTTAGTCTTTGCTAATTTGGATAAGTCAGCACAGCAACAAGGTCGCGAAAAAATGCCTATTTTCCAGTGTCATCGTTTGGCTTAAGGGTAGTTATAAAAGATAGGTTTAATTAATCTCACTCACTATCTTTTTGAGCATGAGTGGCGCGGGGATGGGCGCGGTCATAGACTTGGGTTAGCTTAGCAAAGTCGACATGAGTATATATCTGCGTGGTACTAATATCGCTATGCCCAAGCATTTCTTGTACCGCGCGCAAATCACCACTGCCCGAGAGCATATGCGAAGCAAAGCAGTGACGCAATAAGTGTGGATAGAGGTTTTGGGCAATACCGGCGCGTTTGGCGGCCACTTTTAGACGCTGTTGAACCGCTCGCGTTGATAGCCGCGTGCCTAGCTTTTCGCTAATAAATAAAGCCGTATCTTGTTGTTCCACCCAAAGGTTGCGATGCGGTAGATAACGGCTGATAGCCTCGGCGGCTTTACTGCCTATAGGTACTAGACGTGTTTTATTACCTTTACCAGTAACTCTTACGCGCAAATCAGCTAAGTCAACATCCATCATATCGAGCGCAACTAGCTCGCCTACGCGCAGACCACTACTGTAGAGCAGCTCAAACATGGCCTTGTCACGCAACCACAGCCGCGCTTGTTCTGGTGTATCAGGCATTTCTTGATCGAGTAATTGCGTGAGCAGATCAACATCCGCTATCGAAGGTAAAGGCCGAGGACTACGTTTGAGCTGATAGCCGGTAGTCGGATTGATACGCGCCACGCCCTCTTCAATAAGCCAGCTATAAAAGTGGCGAATGGCTGATAGCTCTTGTTGCACGCTAGACAAAGCAAGCTTATCCTCATCGAGACGCTGAGAGATATGCTGTGCTAATTGACGCTTATCGCAGCGTGTCCAATTCAAGCGCTTACCGCGCAAGAATAAGGCCAGCTGATTAACGCCAGCAAAATAGGCCGCCAAAGTGTGCTCAGAATGATTGCGTACCGACAATACGTTTAACCAACGATTTACCGGCGTCAATAGCTCACGTAAAGCTGTATCTGCCTCTACGCTCTGTGCTAATGAACTAAAATCTCTGACGCTCATAATTGGCCTTTACCTTAGCTAGGGCATATTTAACTAGGACGCACTAGGCTTGATACCCGCCTGCGCCATAATGCCATCTGGACTAAAGACTCCTTCATAGACAAAAGCGGTAGGGCCGGTCATCATCACAGAATAGCCCGGCTGCCACTTCACAATCATACTGCCACCGTAGAGCTGCGCGCGCACATCTTCTCCTTCATCAAGCCAGCCTTCACGGATACCGACAGCGACTGCGGCACAAGCGCCAGTACCACAAGCTTGGGTCTCGCCTACTCCGCGCTCAAAAACACGTAAACGGATATGACGCTGGTTCATCACTTGCATAAAGCCGACATTGACTCGATTTGGAAAGGCCCGATGCGACTCAATGGCTTTGCCTAAGGTTTCCACTTCGGCATCTAACACATCATCGACTTTTATGACCGCGTGCGGATTGCCCATATTAGCGACATAAAGTTGTACTGGCGTGCCCGCGACATCGAGGTGATAAGCGTTTTGAATTTTGGTGGTTGCTTTTGGGGTAAAAGGAATCTCGTCCGGCTCAAATTTGGGTTTACCCATGTCGACCTCGACCCAACCATAGCGATCGGTGGTCAAGGAAATAATGCCGCTAGCGGTCTCAACACGCAGACGCTGCTTAAAGGATAGCTTACGCGCTTGCACAAAGCGGGCAAAACAGCGTGCGCCATTGCCGCATTGCTCGACCTCTAAGCCATCGGTGTTAAATATCCGGTAGCTAAAATCGACATCAGGTCGCATCGGTGGCTCAACTACCAATAACTGATCAAAGCCGATGCCTAAATGCCGATCGCCCAATAACCGTACTAATTCTTTAGTCAAATCCAAGCGCTGAGTCACCAAATCAATGACCATAAAATCGTTGCCCAGCCCATGCATTTTTGTAAATTCTATTAACATATCCTTGTGTCCTATGCTATTTTTAAGTATGCGTTATATTAGCATGCTGCCCAACACAATGATAATTATCGATGCCTCTATTCATAGAGAGAAAAAGACATTGTCGTCCTAAAATTATTCGTCAAAAAAACCCATTATTGCTTAAATAATGGGTAATCTTATAGCAGATATGATTAGTGCTTTATAACTTTATATTATTCAGCTTGCCACAGACTCTCATTGGCATATAAGTCGGCTACCGTTTCGCGTTTGCCAATCAGCTGATGGCGATTGTCTGAAACCATTACCTCGGCAGCACGCGGGCGCGAATTATAGTTACTACTCATGGTAAAGCCATAAGCGCCAGCGCCAGTAATTGCTAAGATATCGCCAGTTGCCAGTTGCAGCATACGATCTTTGGCCAAAAAGTCACCTGTCTCACAAATAGCGCCAACAATATCCCAAGCTTGCGTATCATCGGTATCGATACCATTACTTGGCAGTATGCTAGGAATTACCGCCATTTCCGCTTGATAAAGCGCTGGACGGATCAAATCATTCATCGCGGCGTCAACGATAGCGAAGTTCTTATGCTCGGTAGGTTTTAGTACATCAACACGCGTTAATAGTACCCCAGCATTAGCCACCATACTGCGACCAGGTTCAAAGAATACTTTTAGACCTAGCTCAGTCAACTTCGGTAATAGCGCCGCTGCAAACTCATCGATAGAGACCGGTGATTCGTCGATATAACGCACGCCTAGACCGCCACCCAAATCAACATGCTGTAGCTGAATACCTCGATCGACTAAAGCATGTACCAGTTCAATAATTTTATCCAAAGCGGCAACAAAGGGCGCCACTTCCGTCAATTGCGAGCCAATATGACAATCAATGCCAACGACTTCGATATGTGACATAGAAGCTGCTTGCTCATAGACCGCAAGCGCCTGTTCGTGAGCGATGCCGAATTTATTATCTTTAAGGCCGGTTGAAATATAAGGATGGGTCTTGGCATCGACATCAGGGTTGACTCGTAGCGATATCGGCGCGGATTTATCTAGCTGCTGTGCTACTTCATTAATCAATGACAGCTCACTGATGGATTCCACGTTAAAGCAGTTGATACCTTGCTGCAGTGCAAATTCGATATCGTTGCGAGTTTTACCGACGCCTGAGTAAACGACGCGACTGGCTTGCCCGCCAGCAGCTAATACGCGCATGAGCTCGCCGCGTGAGACGATATCAAAGCCTGCTCCGGCCTGCGCCAAAATACCTAATACCGCTAGGTTAGAATTAGCTTTTACCGCATAGCATATCTGGTGCTCAACACTGGCAAAACTATCGCTATAAGCTTGATAAACTTCCAAGATCGCTTGCTTAGAGTAGACGTAGCATGGCGTCTGATACTGCTCAGCCAATGCTCTGATACTAACGTCTTCTATATGCAGCTCATCGTCACGATAGCTCAAGGCTGGCAAGTGCGAAGTTAGCGCTTTAGGATTAATATATAAGCCATTTTCGGTTTGTGTAGTAACAGAAGTAGTCGCGCTCATCGGCGACTCAAAGTTGCTCATAATAATGTCTCTAATTTAATCAAATGAATTAAGCTCTAGTTTTTAGAAATGACAGATTACAAAATATTATTTTATCAATAATCGTTTGGATCATTGCTAGGTTCAGGCAGTATTATTTGTTGCTGTTCTAGATAGCGCGTTCTTTCATACTCAGCATCATCCACACCAGCGAAAGCCGCGTCTTGCGGTTGGCTAGTACTCTCTAATCTCTCTGAGCTAGTGACTAATCCTTGATTGGCATCCGCTAAATACAAAGGGCCTTTTTGTCCACAGCCGCTCAAACCTATGGCTATTAAAGTTATACTGACAAAGACATATCGCGTTGATAATAGATTTTTTGAAGTATTCATCATAAAAGGGTAGCCACTGATAGTTAACACGGCAGTCAGTCACTTTATGGTTTAACAAGCTAATACTTTGACAAGTTAAATAGTTTAAAGTGCTGAGTGACAGCAAAACATTAAGAGTATTGAGAATAATATAGGCTTGTAATCATAGCATTAATTGCTAGAAATTGACTGGTTTTACGCATAATTTTGCGTAGAACATCGAGCAAGGTTTGAGGGTCCTTATTAGCTATTAATCACAAGGGCTGCAAGGGTAATGTTCTGCGCTCAGTTTACAGCTGTAACTAACACTTGACGAATGCTTACCTTAAACCTTATAGTTGTTGTGGTATAAGGTTCGGGATTTTCCTAGTATAACTTTAGGATTATGCTACATTATAAGCGTGAATTATAGCTCTGTTTGAGCCGTACGATAGCTTCGTTACCCGTTATATTTACCCCTACACACAATCTAAGGATAGAGCATGACTGACAGCGCCAATACTTCAACTTTCGACGACCAAAATTCGGACGGCTCGCAGCTTACCAATCCCACTTTAGTACTCAACTGCGGCTCCTCTTCTATCAAATACGCTTTAATCAGTGAAGATGAATCTAATCGTATCACCGGACTCGCCGAAAACTTAGGTCTCGATACCGCTCGTATCAAGCACACTGCCTTGAATGGTGAGAAGCTTGAAATAGCTATTCCAGGTGGCCGTCATAAACTAGCTCTACAGAAAATCCTTGAACTGCTTGAACAGTATCACTTTATAGCGGTAGGTCATCGCGGTGTTCATGGTGGACGCGAATATTCTGAAGCAGTGCGCGTTGATGACCATGTGTTATCAGAAGTTAAACGCCTGAAATCATTAGCGCCTTTGCATAACCCAGCCAATGCTTTGGGCATAGAAGCCGTGCAAGCTATCTATCCCGATATTCCGCAAGTGGTCGTTTTTGATACGGCTTTCCATCAAACCATGCCGCCAGTCGCTTATCGTTATCCGATTCCAAAAGCACTATATGAAGAAGATAAAATTCGTCGTTACGGTTTCCATGGCACCTCGCATGCTTACGTCTCAGAACGCGCCAGCCAACTTACTGAAGCCAAAGGCCCACATGGTTGGTTGACCGCGCATTTGGGTAATGGCTGCTCGGCGACCGCTGTTTATGATGGCAAAAGCTTAGATACCAGTATGGGACTGACGCCACTTGAAGGCCTAATGATGGGAACGCGTAGTGGTGATGTGGACCCAAGTCTGCATATTCATCTAAAGCGTCAGCTAGGTATGAGCTTAGAAGATATTGATAAGATGCTAAATAGCGAAAGTGGTCTGCTTGGCATCTCTGGCCTCTCTAATGATCTACGTACCGTTGAGCAAGCTGCCAATGAAGGTCACAAAGATGCTGAGCTTGCTATCGAGATGTTCTCCTATCGCGTAGGCAAATACTTAGCAAGCTTGAGCTGTGCGCTGCCTGAATTTACCGGTATCGTCTTCACTGGTGGTATCGGTGAAAACTCAGCCACTACTCGCGCTCGTATTCTTAATGTTATGCGTCACTTCGGAATTAAGTTTGATGCTGACAAAAATAAAACGCTGGCTGGCGGTGCAGAAGGCACTTTCCAAACAGACGATAGCAGCATCGAGCTGTGGGTGATTCCTACTGATGAAGAATGTCAGATTGCTAAAGAGACACGTCAAACTCTAGGCTTGGACTAGATTGAGTTAGTAATAGGATAAAAA
>CBETCF010000020.1:0-17529 GCA_965534785.1 uncultured Psychrobacter sp. | reverse complement strand
CCTACCACTTACGACATTATTTACGCAGCGCCTCAGGCCACAGTTAATGATTTATAGTGTAAATTCATAGACTTGCACCATTGACGATAGTTAATGTTAAGATAATGAGGCGTGTTAAACAGTCTCACTATAGCTGGCTTGATATTATTATTATAAATAACAACGAATAAGCGCCTAACAATTACTAAGGCTAGCATTTATAACTTATAGCACTCTCAATACTATTACTCTTAGGATTAATGAATTTTTAATAGTGAAATTTTTACTATTATTTGCCAAGACTTAACAGTCAGAAGGGACATTATGACTTTTACCAATCAAGACTTACGTAAAGCGGGATTAAAAGTAACCTTACCGCGTGTCAAAATATTAGAGCTACTTGCAAAAGCAGAGCTTCATCATATGAGTGCAGAAGAGGTCTACAAAGCGCTTATTGAACAAGGCGAAGATGTGGGTCTAGCTACCGTTTATCGAGTGCTGACTCAGTTTGAGCAAGCTGGCATCGTTGAGCGCCACAATTTTGAAAATAACTTGTCTGTTTTTGAGATTACTCAAGAGGAGCATCATGACCATCTGGTTTGTGATATCTGCGGCAAAATTATTGAATTCCACAATGAGATCATTGAGGAAGAGCAGCTCAAAGTAGCCGAAGAGCATGGTTTTAGATTATCAGGGCATTCTTTAGTGCTTTATGGCATTTGCAATAATCAAGAATGCCAAGATAACGCTAGATAGTAGTTATTTCAATAATAAAAAAGCAGCATCTCTATCATGAGTATGCTGCTTTTTTTTAGTTATCTGCCACCTTTATTAGCCTTCGTTTAAAGATAAATTACCGCTATTATCTTTAAACTTACTCTTGCTGGTTTTACTATTGAGTTTAATCTGTAGACGCAAGTCATTAGGTGAGTCGGCATGTTTAATAGCTTCTTCGTAGTCTATCTTGCCACTTTCGTACATATCAAAAAGCGCCTGATCAAAAGTCTGCATACCACTATCACGTGAACGGGTCATCACCGCTTTTAATTCATGAATCTCGCCTTTACGAATGTAGTCGCCTATTAATTGTGAGTTTAATAGGATCTCGATAGCCGCACATCGACCTTTACCGTCAGTAGTAGGAATAAGTTGCTGAGCAACAATAGCTTGTAGATTTAGCGATAAGTCCATAAAGGTTTGAGTATGACGGTTGCTTTCGAAAAAGTGAATAATACGGTCGATAGCTTGGTTGGCATTATTAGCATGTAACGTGGCAAAGACTAAATGTCCGGTTTCAGCATATTGAATAGCATAACTCATAACGGTCGGATTACGGATCTCACCTATTAGGATAACGTCTGGTGCTTGGCGCAAAGTGTTCTTGAGACCTGCTTCAAAAGAGTGAGTATCTATACCTACTTCGCGCTGAGTGATGATACAGCCCTGATGTTCATGGACAAACTCAATAGGATCTTCCACCGTTATGATGTGTCCGTGTGAATGTTTATTACGGTGACCGACCATTGCTGCCAGCGTGGTAGATTTACCAGTACCAGTAGCGCCAACCAGTAGGATAATGCCACGTTTTTTCATCGCCAATTCTTTTAACGATTCGGGTAGGCCGAGTTCTTCAACCGTTGGAATCTTACTTTCAATTTTCCGTAAAACCATACCCGCCATATCACGTTGAACAAATGCACTGACCCGAAAACGAGCTTGCTGTGCTTCATCGGCAATAGCAAATTGACATTCGTTAGTCGCTTCAAATTCTTGCTGCTGAGTGCCAGTCATGACACTTTTAACTAGCTTCATAGTTTGTTCGCCAGTCAATGGGGTCTTACCCACTGGAAAGATCTGGCCATTAACCTTCATAGAAGGGGCGACATCAGCGGTAATAAATAGATCAGAACCGTTTTTAGCAATCATTAATTGCAGGAGTTTCTCGAAGTCCATGGATTACCTAATTTATGATAAAGAAGCATTAAAAGATACAGAGCTTACTATAAAAAAGTCTCTGGCTGTTTGGCATAAGGACGGGCTACGTCTCTGGCCACTATGCCTTTACTCACCAAGTTTTTCAGAGTTTGATCCAAAGTAATCATACCGTCGCCAGCACTAGTTTGAATCGATGAATACATCTGAGCGATTTTATTCTCACGAATCAAGTTACGAATAGCTGGCGTACCTATCATGATCTCATGAGCGGCAATACGGCCACCAGTTTGCCTGCGCAATAGCGTCTGCGAGATAACCGCCTGCAGCGATTCTGAGAGCATAGCGCGAATCATATCTTTTTCGGCTGCTGGAAAGACGTCAATAATGCGGTCAATAGTCTTAGCCGCTGAGCTAGTGTGCAAAGTACCGAAGACTAAGTGACCGGTTTCAGCGGCTGTTAATGCTAATCTGATAGTCTCCAGATCACGCAGCTCGCCTACTAAGATAACATCAGGATCTTCGCGCAATGCGGAGCGTAGTGCAGGCTCAAATCCTAAAGTGTCTCTGTGCACTTCGCGCTGATTAATTAAGCTCTTTTTGGACTGATGAACAAATTCGATAGGGTCTTCGATAGTTAGGATATGCTCTTTACGAGTTTCATTGATATAGTCAATCATGGCGGCGAGGGTAGTTGATTTACCTGAGCCAGTAGGGCCAGTGACCAACACAATACCGCGCTTAAAGTCCGAGACGCGCTTGAATATATCACCCATCCCCAAGTCTTCTAAAGTCAAAACGGTCGAGGGAATAGTCCTAAATACTGCCCCTGCGCCGCGATCTTGATTGAAAGCGTTGACTCGAAAGCGTGCCAAATTCGGTATGGCAAAAGAAAAGTCGGTCTCAAAGAATTCTTCAAAATCCGCACGTTGCTTATCATTCATGATGTCGTAGATAAGACGATGAACCACTTGATGGCTCATCGCTGGCATATTAATACGGGTCATCTCGCCATCAACTCGAATCATCGCCGGCATGCCAGCTGAAATATGTAGATCAGAGGCTTTATGTTTGACAGTGAATTGCAACAAGTCTTCAATACTAATAGCGCTTTTTTCAGTCATAGTTGGACAGTCCTATCAACAGTAGAGATAAGGGACTAACTCCTGCTATAGAATAGTTAATCCTTTAAGTTTATTAATTTCAAAACAGTTAGCTTCTATGATCGATTAGAGATAGCAAGCTAGCACTCAAAATTTAAGTTGAATATGTTAATTCATGTAACAATATCATAACAAGACTATGCTTATATAACCATCTGCTATATAAATAAAATGCAAAAATAGACTGGTGCGACACTTTTATAAAGTCTTATCTTGATAAAAAATACCTTTTAAAAACACCTATAAAATAACTGAGTTATCTATGAGCACTGATAATATTGATACTGATGAGTTGATAACTAACTGGCAACAAGTGACTTCACAAGTAGAGCAAGCTTGTCAGCAAACTGATCGAAAATTAGAAGAGGTAAAACTACTGGCAGTCTCAAAGACTAAACCTGCTGAAATGATTGTGGCTTTGGCTAAGAAGGGTCAGCGTGATTTCGGCGAAAACTATCTACAAGAAGCGATTGAAAAAATTACAGAATTGCGAGAGTTACCGGAAGCGCAAAATATCGTTTGGCATTATATTGGCAGTATTCAGCGGAATAAAACCCGTGATATCGCTGAGCATTTCGATTGGGTACAGACGCTTGAGCGCGATATTATTGCTAAGCGTTTACACGATCAGCGCCCAGAGAATATGCCGCCACTCAATGTGCTGATTCAGCTCAATATTGATGATGAAGAGAGCAAGTCAGGATGCAAGCCTGAGCAGCTACCAGAATTAATAGCTACTATTAAAGGTTATGAGCGCCTGCAATTACGTGGTCTGATGATTATCCCTGCTAAAGCTGATACTGATGCTTTTACTCGTACTCAGAAGCTATTTGACGAGGTGCAACAAGCACATCCCGAGCTGACAGCATGGGATACGCTCAGTATGGGCATGAGCGGCGATATGACTGAGGCGATCGCCAATGGCTCAACCATGGTGCGAGTAGGTACCGCTATCTTTGGCGCCCGTGATTAACTTAAAGCTAGAACTGATTACTTTACGCTTATTCTTGCGCTTAGTTTTGTGTACTATCATCAAATTTGGTGACTAGCAGTTGATTGATTTTTAGGTTATGAGTAGCGAGAATCTCGAAACGATAATTGGCATATTCGATAGTGTCGGTCTTTTTGGGAATCTTGCGTAGCATATACATCATAAAACCACTAATAGTCTCGTAATTCTGACTGTGTGGCAAATCGACAATCCCTAAAGCGCGAATCACATCCTCAATAGGGGTCATACCGTCAATAAGCCAAGAGTTATCAGTGCGCTGAACAATGGGCTGCTCCTCAAGGGTCACCAGCTCACCCATCACGATACTCATCACGTCTTTGAGAGTAATAACGCCGACTACTAGCGCGTATTCATTGACGATAACCGCAAAGTCTGCTCCAGTCGATTTAAAGGTCTCAAGTACCTCAAACAGCGACAAAGTATTAGGGACAAATAGTGCCGGTTTTAGTAGTGTTTGATCGGTCAGACAGACTTGTTGTTTTTCGAGTACCGCCGCCAAAAACATCCGTGATTCTACGTAGCCAACAATGTGTTCTAAGTCATCTTCTTGACACACCAAAAACTTATTGTGCGGCTGCTTAATCATTACTTCAACCACGGCTTCAGTGGAGGTAGCCGTATCGAAATAGACAATATGCTCGCGTGGATTCATAACTGAGGTAACGGTGCGCTCTTGCATCTCAAAGATATTTTCAATCAAGTGATGTTCCTGCCGCTTGATGACGCCAGCTTCAGCACCCGCATCCATTACCGCATAAATATCCTCAGAGGTCATCTCATCTTGACGTACCGTGGAGATGCCCATCAGCTTGAACAGCGCGTTTGCTGCGCCATCAAACACCCAGATTATAGGCTTGAATATAAAAATCAAAAAGATCATCGGTCGTACCATCTTGACCGCGATAGCCTCAGCGTTGGACATCGCCAAACGTTTGGGCATCAAGTCAGCGAACAGTACGAAGACACTAGTGACCAATATAAACGAAACCACCGAGGCGGCGGTTTCGTTACCGAATAAGCGCTGTAGATAAGGACTGACTGCAGACTCACCGATGACCCCGGCCAGAATAGCTACCGCGTTCAGCGCTACTTGTACCACAGTGATAAAGCTGCCAGGCTGCTCTTGCATATTGAGCACGTCAAGCGCCCTTACTTCGCCTTGTTTAGCTATGACTTGTAGTTTTATTTTTCGGGCGGAAGCTAAGGCGAGCTCCGAGCTTGAGACGATAGCGCTTAGCGCAATTAAGATAAAGATAAACACACTAGCGGTTAGCAAGCTCATGAGGGACTCGGATAAAAAGAGAAGACAAAATAAAAGTAATGATGGTTGGAGGGATAATTGCTAAGCAATAAAAACTAAAAAAGCTGGGCAAGCACCCAGCTAATTATAAAATAAGAACAATTTGTTATTTCTAGTACTTAGCCTTTGATAGACCATTTATTAACTAGTGGATAACGGCGCTCACGTCCAAAGGCTTTATGACTAATCTTCGTGCCAATTGGCGCTTGCAAGCGTTTATATTCGCTATTATCTACCATCTTAATAGTTTTGGCGACTAATTCAGCGTCAAAGCCTTTATCGATAATTTCTTGATAGCCTCTATCTTCATCGATATATAGCGTCAAGATACCGTCTAAGATATCGTAGTCAGGCAAGCTGTCTTGATCTGTTTGGTCAGGACGTAGCTCTGCAGATGGCGGACGCGTAATCACGCGCTCAGGGATAACAGGCGTGTCTTCTAAACGATTACGATAACTGGCTAAGTCATAAACCTGCGTTTTATAAACGTCCTTTAACACATCAAAGCCGCCAGCCATATCGCCATATAAGGTCGAGTAGCCAACCGCTAGCTCAGACTTATTACCAGTGGTAATCACTAAATGACCGAACTTGTTCGATAACGCCATCAAGATAACACCGCGAGCGCGCGCTTGAATATTTTCTTCAGTAGTATCGGCAGGAGACTTGTTAAACAACGGCGCTAAGGTATGACGAATGCCTTCGACCGCATCAAAAATAGGGCAGACGGTATAAGAGACGTTTAAGCGACGAGCTTGGGCTTGCGCGTCCTCTAAGCTGACTTTTGAGGTATATTCGTAAGGCATCATCACTGCATAGACTTTATCGGCGCCTAACGCGTCGACAGCGATACATAAGGTTAGCGCTGAATCGATACCACCAGAGAGACCAAGAATGACCCCAGTGAAGCCAGAATGGTTGACATAATCACGTAGACCTACTACTAGTGCTTGATACATCTCAGACTCACGGCTAAGCTTCAACGGCGCTTTTTGCTGAGTATTAAATTTAGCGGTGCTAACGTCCAAACTGGTTAGTAATAGTTGATCCATAAACCTTGAGGCTTCGTGAGCGATAGTGCCATCAGCTTGTACTGCCATTGAGCCGCCATCAAACACCAAGTCATCTTGACCACCGACGGCATTGACATAGAGAATTGGCAACTGATGCTCGCTGCTGCGCTTGGCTAGCATGACTTTGCGATTATCTTGCTTATCAATTTCAAAAGGTGAGGCGTTTAGGCTAATAACTAAGTCAGCGCCTTGCTTTTTGAGGTCGCTGATAGGCGCTTTTTCCCATAAGTCTTCACAAATCAATAGGCCTATAGTCAGACCTTTATAATCAAATAACACTTGATTGCGGCCTTTATCGAAATAACGGCGCTCATCAAAGACACCATAATTCGGTAAGACTTGTTTATGATAAAAGCCTTTTTGATGACCATTATGCAGGATAGCGGCTGAGTTAAAAGTACCATGATGATCAACATGCGGGTAGCCGACAATCATAACAATATCTTCGATATCACTAAGTGCAGACAAAGCGTTTTTCACTCGACCAGACAAGCTTGGGCGTAGTAATAAATCTTGCGGAGGATAACCCAATAAGGCTAGCTCTGGAAAGACGATGACATCAGCACCTTGGTCACGAGCTTGCAAAGCTAGTTTACGCATTTTGTCACTATTAGCGCTGATATCACCGACTAAAAAATGTGATTGAGCTAAAGCAAAAGTGACATTATTAGGGGTGTTATCGGTTGAGTGGTTAGCATTAGAGTTGGAGTTATTAACTTTACCTTTATCAGTAGAGTTATTGTGGTTGTCTTTTGACATTGTTATTTTCCTATAGATATATCATCTGAGTTATGAGTTTTTATAAATGGAACAAAAAAAATTAAATAAAGTGGTTATCTTTATTCAAATGACAGCCTAACCTTGATGCCTAGCTACAGCGAGCTACAAATAACAACTGTCTCCAATGGGGATGACAGTCGAATTATCTGAGCCTAGTTGTGCGAGCAGGAACAGGCGTGTTATTAATTATTAAAGCTGATAAGCTAAAATAGCTACATGCATGAAACTAAAATATGAAGATCTAATTTAGACTAAAAGTTAGCATCAAAACTATAAATAATAATGTGTTAAATTTAAATTAAGTCGCTGCTTAAAAGCGAACACAATGCCTTTAGTATAACATCAAATGCCAAGCCTACGAGAATGCCAATCTCATTTACCTTAGTAGATGACTGGTTAGTATTTGTCAAAACAGTTATAGAAATAATGCTAGAACTTGGCTGATAGTTTTATTATAAAAGGCTTTATCAGGATTTTTTAAAATGGCTAGCCGCTAACTGGATATATACTCAGCCATAAAATTGTAAGTAAAAATTACAACATACTATTACTGTTCTGTAGTCTGTTATTGCATAATGACTATCGATAATAGGTTTCATCTCCTTATCCTTTTACCTCTTATAAATTTTGCCACAAAAACGCCTTAGTTTTTGTGATGCGCTCTCGGTTGATAGCTATGATTGAAAACTGGACAAAAGAGTTTATTATTCAGCGTTTGCTTGCCATAACGCTGCTCGTCATTCTGTTCATTCTGTGTTTTCAGGTGATACAGTTTTTTATTGTGCCAGCATTATGGTCGGCTATTTTAGCTTATGTGACCTTTCCTATTTATAAGTTTTTTAATGAGAAAGTAGAGTTCAGCTCAGGAGTTAGTGCCGGCATTATGACTGTCAGTATCACTTTGATTATAGGAGTTCCCTTAGTGATAGGGGTGTTCATTTTGCAGCAAGAGGCCGTTACCTTATATAGTAATATTATTTATCGGGTGAAGGCGGGCTATCTAGATGTTCCGGACTCTATCAAAGATATACCGGTCATTGGTCAACAAATCAAAGACATCCTTTGGAATATTAATAAAAATCCTGAAGGCGCGCTTGAGGCGTTTCGTACTTGGATACAGTCGCATCTTTATTATGGCAAGGTCGCTTTTGATGCGGTGTTCAGTGGTCTGGCAAAGCTTGGCATGGCACTGATGACACTATTTTTCTTTTATCGCGATGGCACTAGCTTGATGCGTCAAATCAGACAAGCGCTGCGTAATATTATCGGTAATCGTATCGATGGTTATATTGACTCTGTAGGCACAACCACGCGCGCGGTCGTTTATGGCATTGGTCTGACCGCCTTGGCACAGGCGTTGCTCGCAGGGGTGGGTTACTATTTCTCAAACTCTCCAAGTCCTATCTCTTTAACCATTATTACCTTTATGATCGCTTTAATTCCTTTTGGAACGCCATTTGCTTGGGGTGCGGTCTCTATTTGGCTATTGAGTCAAGGCCAAACGGCAGAGGGGATTGGACTAGCATTATGGGGTATATTGGTTATCAGTTGGGTCGATAATTTGATTCGACCTATCGTCATTAGTGGTGCGACCAAAATTCCTTTTATTATCATTTTCATCGGGGTATTAGGCGGCTTAACGGCTTTTGGTTTTGTAGGTTTATTTATTGGTCCAGTGGTTTTAGCCATAGGCTTAGCGGTATGGCGTGAGTGGATATCTAATCATAAAAACGAGGTGTTTGCACCGCAAGATGTAGTGTTGTCGGGTGATGGTGTGGTATCGCTAACGGAAAAGCCAGATAAGCCCAATAAAAAACGTTAAGATTGACGAGAGTAGCTTTTATCTGCTTAAGCATAATAAGAGAACTCCGCAAAATTTTATAATAATAGAGGTGCCGATAATGTCTGATGCCAAAACTAATAAAGCCAAACCATTAACCATTATCGCCGATAGCAATATCGCTAGCCTTGATGATTTTTTTAACGCGCAAACGCTAGGTGAAGATAGCGAACAAGATAGTGAGCAAGCGGTCACTATCATCAAGGTGGCAGGCCGTGATATTAATGCTCAATTGCTTGCTGAGCATCAGCCTAAGGTGTTGTTGATTCGCTCAGTGACGCCGATAAATGAGCAGCTTTTAGGAGATAATCAAAGCGTTAAGTTTGTCGGCTCGGCTACTATCGGTACTGACCATGTGGACCAAGATTACTTGCAGGGACGAGACATTAGCTTTGCCAATGCCGCAGGTTCAAGCAAGCATTCCGTAGCGCAATATGTGATTACTGCTATTTTGACTTTACGTCCGGAGTATTGGTCACAAAGGATAACTTTAGGTATTATTGGCTTAGGTAATATTGGCAGTACTCTTGCGCAATATGCGACTGATTTAGGCTGGCAAGTATTAGGTTATGATCCTTTATTACCTGCTTCCCCGTTTAATAATGCTAGTTTTGAGCAGCTGCTGAATGACAGCGATGTGGTTAGTTTACATGTGCCTTTGACCAATGCAAATGCTAGCGACTATCCTACTTATCATTTAATTAATGGTACAGCTTTACAGAGTATGGAGGCTAATACTGTATTGATAAACAGCGCACGTGGACCAGTGATTGATGCGGCCGCCTTAGTGACTGATATTGAGCGTAGCAACCGACAAGTGGTACTTGATGTCTTTGAACATGAACCGACAGTAGCTGAACCCTTATTGAATAAACTATCGATAGCGACTCCGCATATCGCTGGTTATAGCTTAGAAGGTAAATTGCGTGGTACACAAATGATCTATGATGCGCTATGTCATGAATTCAACGTCACCCCAAAGCAATCTATGCAAAGCTTGCTTCCGGATAATTTATATCTGTGGTCCGAGCTAAAAGATAATCCCGATAGGCTGAGTAAGTTCTATGATATAAAGCAAGACGATCAACAACTTCGTGACAAGGTAGCCGATGGGCAGGTTAGTGGTAGTGACTTTGATCAGCTCAGACGCGACTATCATCTACGCCGCGAATGGCAGTTTTAAACTAATTTGATGGCATAAGCTAATCATT
This sequence comes from uncultured Psychrobacter sp., assembly GCA_965534785.1. Lineage (GTDB taxonomy): Bacteria > Pseudomonadota > Gammaproteobacteria > Pseudomonadales > Moraxellaceae > Psychrobacter. The sequence goes on along the minus strand of CBETCF010000020.1, from coordinate 7,239 downwards.
AATTTAACCAGCTCTTTTTTAATAGAAGCTTAGCACTACAGAATGATGAGTATATATATGTCAGATGATGCGCCCGTTAATAAGTCAACTTACGCGCCAACGATGACTTGGGCAATGGCGACTAAGCGCGCGCAAATGATGGCGACTATTCGTCAGTTTTTTGCGCAGCGTCAAGTGTTGGAGGTACAAACTCCGCTACTATCGCAAGCTGCAAATACCGATACCTTTTTGCAGTCGGTCGCCGCACAAGTGACCTATCAAGATAAGCCTCATACCTTTTATTTGCATACTTCTCCAGAGTTTGCAATGAAGCGCTTGCTTGCTAGCTGGCAAGTGGCTATTTATCAGATTTGTCCAGTGTTTCGCGATAACGAGATAGGCTCACGGCATAATATCGAATTTACTATGCTGGAATGGTATCAACCGCATTATAGCCTGCATGATCTCGCCGAGGAGCTAGGCAAACTATTAGAAGCGCTATATGGCTATCCAGCTATCTTAAATCATTATCGCTATATAGACGCATTTATGGATTATGTAGGTATCCATCCTTTGACGGCAAGCGTTGCAGCGCTACAAGCAGTAGTAGAGGATAAAGGCTTAGATATTCTTAATTTGATTGACGATGAAGTAGAGCTAGAAAATAATCGCCAAAGCTATCTAGATTTATTATTTAGTCACCTAGTTGAGCCCAATCTCGGTTATGATTTGCCAACATTAATTATCGATTATCCGCCAGCAACAGCGGCTTTGGCAAAAACTGCGCTCGATAAAGAAGGCAACCTAGTAGCCAAGCGCTTTGAGCTCTATATCAACGGTATCGAGATTGCTAATGCTTATGACGAATTAGCAGAAGGGCAAGCCTTAAGAGAGCGTTTTGAGGCGGACAATGAGCAACGGCTACAACACGATCTGCCACCCATGCCTATCGATGAGCATTTACTAGCGGCTTGTGATGACTTGCCAGCCTGTAGTGGTATAGCGGTAGGCTTAGATCGACTGCTAATGGTTATTACTGATGCCAAAAAGATAGCAGAAGTCATAACCTTTCCTAGTGGTCAGGCATAACGGAGTATATAACCTAGCCAAGGCAAAAAGGATAAGCTCAATTAAGAGCTTATCCTTTTTTGTTTTACTGCTAAATGGTTTTCTAGCTAATTAACCCGAAACTATTTAGTAGTTATAAGCTAGCAATAGCTGCTTCGATAGCAGTCTCACCATTTTGCATGTTGAATACTTTCTTATTGGTATTATCAGCATTTAGAACCGCGACTAGAGTGGCTGCTACATCTTCAATAGCGTTCTCGCCAGCCGTTTCGTTATTGAGACTAATCTTACCGGTTCCAGCACTTTCTTTGAGCGCTCCTGCTTGTACAATAGTGTAATCTAAACTGCTGTCATTTACGAGCCATTGGTCGGCATAGTGCTTACCGATGTAATAGCCTTTAAGATCTTTAATACCTTCATTGTCCCATTGACTGGTCTCTAATGAGAATACAGTGCTGAGCATAATATAGCGTTTGATGCCTTTGTCCTGCACCGCTTGCATAGTTTTGACTGCACCATGTAAATCTACTTCCAATATCTCTTTACCGCCAGAACCGGCAACAAAGTAAACAGCCTCAATATCGTCATCCATTTGCTTTTGGATAGCGTCCTTATGGGCAGTAATATCTAAGTCCAACTGAGTATAATTGTCGTCAGAAAACAATTGCTCTTTTTGACGAGTAGTACCGATGACTTGATGCTTATCATTCAATAGTTTTTTCACAAGCTCACTACCAACACGACCACTGGCGCCTATCACTAAAATTTTCATATTTAATCCTATTTATTATTAAAGTATCTTCTCTTTTAAAAACTTGCTGTTTTAATAAGTTGAAAATAGCATAACAAAGATAGGCTAGGTACTTAGTGGAGTTAAGTGCCTATTACATAAAGTTTGGTAGCAGAGTGTATACGCTTTGCAAGATAAGCGGATAAAGCAGAAGCTTGAAGAGAGTCAGAGTAGGATGGAAAAGAGTAGTTTTGCTAAATGTCGAAAGTTTTTTACCGTTGAGTTTTAGCGCACGAGACGATTGAGGCCATCAGCAAAAGCCTTTTTATCGCGGTCGCCATAAGGTTTTTGTCCGCTCATTTCTTGTAGCTCAAGCACCCCAGTACCGCGCATAGTATCCATAAAGTCGCGCATATTGAGCTTTTGCTTGATATTGTTTTTGTCATAAACCACACCACGCGGGGTCAATACCATGCCGCCTTTCTCCAGAATATCATTAGCCAGTGGAATATCAGCAGTGATCGCTAAATCGCCGGCTTGTATCTGCTCGACGATATAATCATCGGCTTTATCGAAGCCTTGCGGGACTACGGTCATTAATAATAATGGCGACTTGCGCAGTTTGATAGGCTGATTGGCGACAAATATCGCCATCGTTTGGGTACGCTCAGCCGTCTTGATAATCAAGTCTTTGGCTATTAATGGTACGGCATCAGCATCAACCCAAATCTGCATTATTTTTTGGCCTTATTATTTTTACTAGTATGGTTAGTAGTGTCATTAACAGTATCTTCGGCAGCGTTTTTGACTTTGCTAGTAGTTTCGACTTGCTCTATTGCCTGTGTTTCTTCAACTATTACAGCGCTATCAACTTCTTCGACTTTGGCAGTTGAGTTAACTGTTTTATCTAAGCCAACTTTATTAGGTAATACCGCGACCAGCCTTGCTAAGCCCAGCTCAAGGTCAGTGACATCGTTGGGCATCAAAGTGATATGCGCAATTTTACGATCTTCACGCTCCTCTTTATGATAGCTGTGATAATGAGTACCATCGATAGCTAGCACGTCCTTGACATCAGGATATTGACCTAAGACATTGACCATAATCGCTGGATGCACGTTATCAGTATCGCCTAACGGCAAGCCTACTACGGCGCGGATATGATTCTCAAACTGACTAGTAATAGCCGCTTCAATACTCCAGTGTCCAGAGTTATGCACGCGCGGAGCGATCTCATTGGCTAGCAAATAATCGTGACCTTGCGCGTCTTTGCTAACGAATAACTCAAGCGCCATCACACCAACGTAATCGAGATGATTCATCAAGGTGGTCATTGAAGCTTGTGCTTTGGCGAATAAATGACTCGTACCAATAGCTGGCGCGCGAGTTTTGGCCAATATGCCGTGGTGATGATGATTTTCGACCAGATCATAACAGCGCACGGTGCCATCTTGCCCGCGAGCCGCGATAATAGAAACCTCACGGCTAAAGTTAATAAAGCCCTCGGCAATCAGTGGTGCTGGAGTTGGAGTGAGGCTGCCTTTGCCGGATACCGCGTCTTTTAGATCTTGCCAAGCAAGTTTTATGTCGCTGTCTTGCTTGATAACATATTGACCCTTGCCATCGTAGCCACCGCGACTGGTCTTCAGAACGATAGGCAGCCCCAAATCTTGGCACGCCTGCTGTAATTCTGCTAATGAATTGACCGCTTTAAAAGGTACTGTGGCGATGTCTAAGTCATTAAATAGCTGCTTCTCTTTTAAACGATCTTGAGCGATATCAAGGGCAATAGGCGGCGGAAACATGCCTTGTTTTTGACCTGACGCTGCTAAATTGGCTAGTTGCTCCACCGTCTCAGTTGGCGTATTTTCAAACTCTAAAGTGAAGACATCAGCGGCAGCAATGAACTCCGCTAATTGCTCGCTACTATAAATGCTACCGTAAAGGCTAGCTGGACAGTCAGTATTATCCTCCAAAAACACACACTGATAGCCGAGCGGCATGGCAGCTTCAGCAAGCATCATACCGAGCTGGCCACCACCTAAGATACCGATGGTACGAATAGTTTGAGAAGTAGGGTAGGCATTAGCTGTGGTCATAGCAGGCTCTTTGAGTTTGCAGTGGGTTTAGGGTTATCAAATCTAGAATAGTCGAAAGATTAAGACAATATCAAAAATAAGAAAAGGCGCGCTATCGCTATAGGCACCTTAGGTTTAGTAGAACGCATCTAATAATAAATATCAAGTAAAACCACTCAAAAAAGGATTTTCTAATAGTTTACTATCTTTATAAACTAACTATTAGCTATTAATGATACCGGGTGTTGGGCTAGCTAAAATAGTCTCGGTTTGCTGTTGGCGTAAGCTCTGTAATTTATCAGCGATATTAACATCATGCAACGCTAGTATTTGAATGGCCAACAAGGCAGCATTATAAGCACCGGCAGTGCCAATAGCTAACGTTCCGACAGCGATACCTTTGGGCATTTGTACGATAGATAATAGACTATCCCAACCGCTGAGCATAGAGGATTTTACTGGTACACCTAATACTGGCAGAGAAGTTTGACTGGCACACATCCCAGGCAAATGCGCCGCACCTCCTGCACCTGCAATAATAACTTGTAAGCCATTATCTTTGGCGCTTTTGGCGTAATCAAACAGTCTATCGGGCGTACGATGGGCGGAGACCACTTCACAGGCAAAGGCGATATCAAAATCGGCTAGTAGTTGGGCAGCGCCGCTCATGGTGGCCCAATCAGACTGCGAGCCCATGATAATACCAACTTTGGGCTGACCAGCAGGAGAGTCAATAGGGCTTGGTTGATCGACAGATGCTGTGCTCATAGTGCAATATCCTCAAAAAGACCATCATACAAAAGTTTTACCATTGCCGTAAAGACAAGTTTCTATCTTACTATTAATTTGGAGTAAAAATGATTCTGGACTTAGTCATGATGATATTGCACAAAATTAGCATTATCTAATGGCATGGGTTGTTCAGTATCGAGCTGATAACAGGTCAAATAACCACTATCGACCGCTGCTGAGTAATCAGTACAGACCACTTGCGGACTCAACAGCTGCGGCTCACCCGTTAACCAATAATGACCGACGAATATTGGCTTGTTAGTCTTTAAGGCAAAGTCTATATTCTCAGCCAAGGCGTCTGCTGGAATCTGTGCCAAGCCAGATTTAGGCGCACGGGCAACCTCATGTATGGTTTTTTGGTTAAGCTCATCAAGCCACCAGCGCACTCGTACTCGCGAGCGCTTAGTGCCTTCTTTGTCGACCATGACTAAGCCATCAGGTAGTGGCGTTTCCACTCCTTTTAGCACTCGCTCTAAGGCCTCAAAAGCTACAGAAGGCTCCTGAGAGGTCTCGATCAAAGCTTCAGGGGTTAGGCAGTTATCAGACGTCAATAATGGCTTGAGTAACGCCATACTGTCGACATCCCAGCAAGCATGGACAAAGCAGGCATAGTCGGTCTCAAGCCAAAGCGGAATCTCATATAAGCGCTCAAGCCAGTAGCGATGACTATCGGAACCAAAGGGCGCTTCTGCCAAAAAAGCCTCATGCTGACGAATATGCAACTCGGTATGGGTACGTAAATACTGACCTTCTTTATAAGGATCAAGAGTAGCAAAAGCTAGCGCATTATATTCGTGATTACCCATCACTACATCAGCGACATCAGCATCCATCATAGCGAAGACGATCTCAAGTGTTGCTAATTGCTGCGAGCCACGATCGATCAAATCACCAATAAACAAGGCTCGATGATTAGCAGGTGGTACATAGTATTGACCATTATGCACATAGCCCAATTGAGTCAATAACCCTGTTAGCTTGTCGGCATAACCATGAATATCACCAATAATATCTATAATCATAATAAGTAACTTAAGCTATCCTTTTTTAACGTATTCTAAAAATAATAGGCGCCAGAAATTAACATACTGTAAAAATAATAGGCCTAAAAGCTAGGCGATAGTAAAGCATTAATAAAGTGCGGTAATATTTGCGGCTCCAAAACGATAGTTGCTATCACCCCAAAAGCGCCACCCCACATATGCGCCATATGATTGATGTTTGAGCCACCGCGATTATTGGCATAGATGCTATAAGCTACATAGGCCACTGCAAATAAAATGGCTGGAATAGGGATAATGGCAAATAGGTAAATCATATCCCAAGGCGCTAGTAGAATGTAGGCAAATAGTACTGCCGATACACCACCGGATGCGCCTAAACTTAAATAGCTGGCGCTATTTTTATTTTTAAGATAGCTCGGTATCATTGCCACTATAATGGCTAAAACGTAAAAAGCGATAAAACCGTAACCCCCTAAGAAGGGGTCGTACAAGCCCTCGATAGCGCGGCCAAAAAAGTATAAGGTAAACATGTTGAATAGCAAATGCATACTATCGGCATGAATAAAACCGTGAGTCACAAAGCGATCCCACTGGCCGTCACTTACCGCCGGTGGATAAAAAATAAGCCTATTGAATAAGGTTTTGTTTTGCCAAGCTAACAAGCTGACAATCACCGTAATAATAATGATAAGAGTGGTATGATTAAGCAAGAGGTAATCCTTAGGCAACACCTGATGGATAAAAAACTTTAAATAATTGACTATATAACTTAATAGCAAAGTGGCTAAGCAAAGCACCAATAGTCAGCAAAAATTATGTTTTAATAGCAAGTCATTGATATGCCGATTGCTAGCAAAAAAACAAGCTCGATAGGCAGTTATAGTTTACATTATAAAGCATAGCTAACAAGTATAGTGACATTAAGCTCTTTGCTAAGACAATATTACCAAAGTGATACTATGGCTGATTAATTTTACCTCAAACCAATCTCAGCAAAGACTATTTTATGACTATTATCGAACAGCTTGAGCAAAGTGTTAGCCTACCTATACTCGGAAGTGAGCAGAGTATTGCTCATATCAGTTTGTTAGAGCAGTTTTATGCGTTGCTCATCGCACGTCTGGCATCAGCTAAAGTTTATACTCAGCTGCTACAAAGCACTCCTCAACCCATCGCACAGCAGCTAGCTGATCATCCCGTTGTAGAAATTACAGAATCAGTCACTAGCGATCATTCATTGCCAAACCATCTTGCTGACCATTCAATGTTTATGCAGTTGTGGCAGGATCAAAGCCAACGTCAGCTTATTGTAGATGAATTGGTCGCCACTCATCATATCGATAAGAGCGCTACCATTCGCTTAGTCACTAGCGCCACTACTTTGGCTTATCATGAGCTTAAAGTGTTAGCAAAGGGTCAATTTTTACCTGCTTTTTTACAGCAGCAACAGTCGGAGATTCGCCACTATCTTCCCGTCTGGGCAGAGTCAGTACTAACAGCTGATATGAGTAATGAGCTAGCTAATAACAGTGACGGTCAGGTTGATACTACTAATGCTACTAATCAAGCAGCCATCAATGCCGATAAT